>NZ_JBIVVI010001281.1:0-2470 GCF_044757675.1 Kitasatospora sp. NPDC091257 | reverse complement strand
CCCCCGTCACTGGCGCCCCGGGCGCAGCCGGGCCCGGTGGACCACCCCGCGCCTGGTGCGCGGGCTCACCGGCCTCTGCCTTGCGGCGCTGCTCGGCGCCGGAGCGGTCGGCGGCGCCGTCCTGGGCGGGGCCCGGGACGGCACGGACGTGATCGGTCACCGGGCGGCCCCGCAGGTGGTGCGCTCGGCGGACCTGTACTTCGCGCTCAACGACATGGACGCCCAGGCCGCCAACCTGCTGCTGTTCGGCGCCGATCCGGACTACGCGGCGCCGCGCAGGGCGACCCTGGACACCTTCGAACAGCGGCGCACCCAGGCCGACACCGACCTGCAGCAGGTCGCGGAGGCGGCGGCGGGCGACCGGGCCGGGGAGCGGGCCGTGCAGACCGTCATCGGTGAACTCGGGAGCTACGAGGCCCTGACGGCCCGGGCCCAGCTGCTGGAGGACCAGGCCCGGGCCCCGGCCGGCCGCCCGTCGGCCGAGGCCCTCGCGGCCTACCGGCAGGCCACCGACCTGCTGCGCCAGCGCCTGCTGCCCGCCGTCGACGACGTCACCAAGGCCAACGCGGCCGTCGTGGAACGCAACTACACCGACCGGCGTGACGCCCTGTCCGGCGGCCGGTGGTGGATCCTGCTCACCGGTCTGGTCGTGCTGGCCGCGCTCGGGCTGCTGCAGCGGGTGCTCGCCGTGCGCTTCCGGCGGCTGGTGAACGTGCCGCTGGCCGTCACGAGCCTGCTCGCCCTCGTGGGGCTGGCCGCCGCGCTGACACTGGCCTCCCGGACCGATCACCGGCTGGTGATCGCCAAGAGCAACTCCTTCGACTCGGTGATCGCGCTCAGCCGGGCGCGCGCGGTGGCGTACGACCTGAACGCCGACGAGAGCCGCTACCTGACCGACCCCGCCCGGGCGGCCGCCTACGAGCAGAGCTTCCTCGACAAGACCCAGTCCTTCGCCCGGGTCGACGGTGCCGCCCTCGCCGCGTACAACGACCGGCTCGCCGTACTGGCGGACCGGCACCGGGCCGACCACGGCCAGGTGGGGTTCGGCGGGTACCTCGGCGACGAACTGCGCAACATCACCTTCCCCGGGGAGCAGGACGCGGCGGAACGGGTCCTGGCCGCCTTCCAGCAGTACCAGCGCGACGACCGGAGGATCCGCGAGTTGAACGCCCAGGGGAGGCTCAAGGAGGCCGTCACCTACAACACCGGCCTCACCCCCGGCCAGTCCAACGCCGACTTCGGAACGCTCGCTGCGGCCCTGGACGACAACCAGGCCATCAACCAGCGCGCCTTCGACGCGGCCGTCGCCGCCACCGACGGCGACCTCGACGCCGTCACCGCGGGTACGGGCGCGGCGGTGCTGGCGGCGGCACTCGCCCTGACCGTGCTGGGAGTGCGGCCGCGCCTGCGCGAGTTCTCCTGACCCAGGGGCCGGGGCCGTCATGGAGTCGGCTCCGGGGACGCTCTCCGTTCCTGCCCGGGCCCTCTGCCGTGGGGAGGTCCGAGACCGTCCGCCGGGTGCGGTACGGCGCGAGGAACGCGCTGAGGGCGGTGGCATCCGCCCACCGCTGAGATCCACAAGTCTTAGTACTCATATACGAGTTGTCGCCATTTCTGTCCGTTCCCGAGGCACTCCCCGGTGCGGGCTTGTACGGTGATTCCCCCTGCCCGGCAGGCGGGTTCCCACGGGTTCGCGCCGGCCGCGTCGGCGGGAGCGATACGGGGACAGGGACAGGGACACCACGCACGCATGGGGCCGTGAGGCTCCGAGGGGGAGAGATGGCGTACCTCGTTGAACTGCCGGTCGGTCCGGGGGCCGGTATCCCGGACGTCGTGAGGATCGAGATCGAGCAGGCCGCGGAGGGCCTGGTGCAGGTGGCCCGGCCCGGCCAGGTGGTGGCCCGTGCCACACGGTCGCTGGGCGAGATGCTGGCCGGGGTGAGGCCGGTGGCGCAGGACTTCGTCGACGGCTTCCGCGGCATGGCCCACGCACCGGACGAGATCGGCATCGAGTTCGGGCTGTCGCTGTCCGCGGAGGCGGACGTGGTGATCTCCAGCACCTCGGCGCAGGCGAACTTCAAGGTCTCGCTGACCTGGAAACGGACACCGGCCGACGGGACGGACCAGGTGGTCGAAGCGGCGGCGGAGGAGCCCGCGCCGTGACGGCGCCGGTCCCCGGGCCCGTGGAGGGCGTCGGGTCGAACGCGCTGGACGCCGCGGTGCTGCGGATCCACGACGCGCTGAGCAGGCCGGTCGGTGCCGGCTTCCTGGTCGCACCCGACCTGGCCGTCACCTGTGCGCACGTGGTCTCGGCGGCGCTCGCCGGGCAGGGCGTCGAACCGGGCGTCGGGTCCTGGGTGTTCGTGGACCTGCCCCTGCTGCCGGTGCCGTCCGGGGCGGGTCGGCCGGCCGTGCCCGCGTCGGCCAGCTTGGCCGCGTACAGCTCGCGGGTCTTCGGGCCGATGTCCAG
>NZ_JBIVVI010001280.1:0-2470 GCF_044757675.1 Kitasatospora sp. NPDC091257 | reverse complement strand
AGACCTTAGACAAGCCTCATCGTCCCAGTTCAGAAGGCACTTTCGCATTCCCGCCCACGATCCGGTCCCAGCCCGACGTGAAACGCGGAGGCTAGGACTTGTCCGGTCGATCATGTGACTTTCGGTTGGTCTGGTCGTTGGTCCGGGCATGGGGCGGGGTGATCTGACGGATGCCGAGTGGGCCTCACGCCGCCCCCGCCGCGACGGGTGAAGGCGGCGGTTCATGTCAGTCGCCGAGGTCGCCGGTGGTCGGCTGTTGGTGGGAGTGCCACCAGGCCCAGGCCCGGCATCGGTCAGCAGACGACCATGACAGTGAACGGGCGGTCGTCATCGACAGTCTGGCTCCCGCTCGAAGACGGCGTCGCTGTGCGGACGAAAATATGCATGGCATCCGTCCAGGTGACCATGATGGACGCACTACCGGGCCCCGGATCGAAGGGGCCATTCGAGTTGACTGTGCCGATCAGACCACACGCGTTGATGTCGTTCTCCGTCGTCAGGAGGTAGCGGCC
This sequence comes from Kitasatospora sp. NPDC091257, assembly GCF_044757675.1. Classification (NCBI taxonomy): domain Bacteria; kingdom Bacillati; phylum Actinomycetota; class Actinomycetes; order Kitasatosporales; family Streptomycetaceae; genus Kitasatospora; species Kitasatospora sp. NPDC091257. The sequence goes on along the minus strand of NZ_JBIVVI010001280.1, from coordinate 1,958 downwards.
GATGCCAGCATGTTCGACTTCCGTGACGCCATTCGCTCTGAGGAGATTCCCGTCAGCATCGACCTTGGCGTACGTTGTGACGACCGGCAGTGCCTGCAGCTTCTTCGCAGGCTCGGCTGACGCCACCCAGCCCCCGGTTGCGAGGGCGACGGGCATCACCCCCAGCACAATTTTCCTGAACGCGTTCATATCGGCTCTCCTCGAAACGGGTTTGGCAATGCGACACGAGGAGATGTCACCGATTCGAGCCCGCATGAACAAGCTATCGGCCGTTGACCACTCCAATGGATCTTAAGTTCCAGCCTCCAAGCCGTTCAGCAGGACACCCTGAGCAGTCAGGCGCATTGCTTGCCGCCCGATATATTTACCCGGGAATGGGGCTGCTACTGACCTGGGACGACTGACAGTGAAGCTTCAGTAGGCGAGCTCGACGCCGGAGACGAACCCGCCGGTGTCCCACTCCCGACCATGGCGCAAAAGGCAGCCGCAGCCCAACTGCTGCATCTGCAGCCGCCCTCGTCATTTGGCTCCGCACATGATCGACCGGACAAGTCCTAGTAGCAATACCGGTGACTTTGGTGTGGCCTGCTCGTTGAGTGGGTTATGCCAAGGCCTGGACAGGTGAAGTCGCCGGCGAGTGACCGGCTCTCGGACCGGATCGCGTTGGGGGTGCTGACGCGTGCCTTCCCGCCCGAGTTGATCGATGAGGTGGTCGCCGCGTGCGGCCGGACCGAGCAGCGGCACCGGCTGCTGCCGGCGCGGGTGGTGGTCTATTTCGTGCTGGCGATGTGTCTGTTCTTCGGGCAGGGCTATGAGGAGGTGGCCCGGCTCCTGGTCCAGGGACTGGAGCGGGAGGGCCGGTGGGCGAGGGCCTGGCGGGTGCCGACGACGGCGGCCATCGGCCGGGCCCGTCTGCGGCTGGGGCCGGAGCCTCTTCGAGTCCTGTTCGCGAGGGTCTGCCGGCCGGTGGCGGTCCGTGAGACGGAAGGTGCCTGGTACCGGAACCGGCGTCTGGTGGCGGTGGACGGCACGGTGTTCGACTTGCCGGACACGGCGGCGAACGCGGAGTTCTTCGGGCGGCCGGGCAGCAGCCGCGGACAGGGCCGCAGCGCGTACCCGCAGGCGAGGGTGGCGGCGGTGGCCGAGTGCGGCACTCATGCCGTGTTCGCGGCCGAGGTCGCGCCGCTGTCCGTGCACGAGAGCGTGCTGGCCCAGCGGCTGTTCCCGGCGCTGGGAGACGGCATGCTCGTGCTGGCCGACCGGGGGTTCTGCGGCCTGGACCTGTGGCGGGCCGCCCGGGCCGGCGGCGCCGACCTGCTGTGGCGGGTGCGGAGCGTCGTCGTGCTGCCGGTCGTCACCATGCTCGACGACGGCTCCTACCTCTCGGAGATCGTTGCCACGCGCGACAGGAGCCGCCGGGCGGACCCCGAGCGGGTGCGGGTCATCGAGTACACAATCGGCCCACGCGGCGGTGACGGCACCGTCTACCGGCTGATCACCAGCATCCTGGACCCCGCCGAAGCCCCGGCCGAAGAACTCGCCGCCCTCTACGCCCAGAGATGGGAGATCGAGAACACTCTCGACGAGATCAAGAACCACCAGGGCGGCCCCCGGATGGTCCTGCGCTCCCAACACCCGCGAGGGGTCGAGCAGGAGATCTTCGCATTCCTGCTGGTCCACCACGCCCTGCGCGGCCTGATGCACCAGGCCGCGCTGCGGGGCGGGCACGATCCCGACCGGATCTCCTTCACCCGCACGCTTCGTATCGTCCGCCGCCACGTCACCGGCCAGGCGGCGCTTTCCCCCCTCCCGACTCGCCCGGACCACCGCCCGGAGCCTGTCTGAGATCACCGAACGCCTTCTGCCCGAACGGCGGTTGAGGTCCAACCCCCGCGTCATCAAACGCAAGATGTCGAACTGGGCCCTCAAACGCACCCACCACAGCAGCCTGCCCCCAC
>NZ_JBIVVI010001279.1:0-2476 GCF_044757675.1 Kitasatospora sp. NPDC091257 | reverse complement strand
GGAGGAGAAGGAGCTGTCAGCCCCGGGCGGCGCGGCGCTCGGCCCGGGCGAGGGCCTCCGCCTCGTCCTCGGCCTCGGCGACCTCCAGGGTGGGGGCGGTGCCGCCGAGGTGGGCGGGCAGCCACCAGGTGTCGTCCCCGCCGGAGGGCTTGGCGGGGTACTCGCGCTGGGCCTGGTCGAGCATCTCGCTCATGGCGGCGCGCAGCCGTCGGGTGACCATCACGGGCTTGTCGTTCGGTCCGAGGTGGATCGGTTCGCCGATCATGATGGTGACCGGGACGTGCCGCTTGGTGAGGGTCTTCGGGCGGCCCTTGGTCCAGAGCTGCTGGGTGCCCCAGAGCACGACGGGCAGCAGCGGGGTGCCGGAGTCGGCTGCCATCCGGGCGGCGCCGGTCTTGAACTTCTTCAGCATGAAGGAGCGGCTGATGGTCGCCTCGGGGAACACCCCGACCACCTCGCCGGCCTTGAGGGCCCGCACGGCGGCCTCGTACGCGGGCTGCCCGTCGGTGCGGTCCACCGGGATGTGCTTCATGCCGCGCATCAGCGGGCCGGAGATCCGGTGCTTGAAGACGTCGTCCTTGGCCATGAAGCGGGTCTTGCGCTTGCCGCCGCGGTACGCGCCGAGGCCCGCGAAGAGGAAGTCCAGGTAGCTGATGTGGTTGCTGACCAGTACCGCTCCCCCCCTGGCGGGGATGTGCTCGGCGCCCACGGTCTTGATCCGCACGTCGAGCGCGCGGAAGGCGGTGAGTGCGGCGCCGATCACCGGCGGGTACACGAACTCTGCCACGGTCAGTCCTGACTTCCACGGGTCGGAGCCCGGTTCGGCGGGTACCCGCTCCGTTGTGCGGGCGGCGCCGACCGGAGCACGGCACTCCGCGGCGGTCACGGGTGATTCACGGAGATGATCCCCCGAACGAGTGCCTGCTGTCACCTGAGGCGTGCGGTCAAGCGAATTTTGGCGGTGTGATCTCCGTGATGAATTCGAACGGGAACTTTTCCGCCGCGCACATCATGCGCCGGCGGTGAGTCGGCCCTGGGCGCGCCGGACCAGGGGGTAGAGCTCGCTGCCCACGCAGTAGCCGAACGCGGCGTTGGCGAAGGCGGCGGTGAGGGCGGCCGAGCAGGCCAGCGCACCGAGCCAGGTCACCTCGGCGCAGTAGCCGAGGGCGCCGACCGCGGTGAACACCATGAGGATGCCCTGGTCGAAGCGGAGCGGCCGCTCGTCCTCGGTCTCGGAGGGCGGTGCGAGCCGGGGGAGCACGAGCGCCTGGAACAGCCGGACGTACGGGGCCATGCGCAGGCCGCCGAAGGCGCCGAGGGCCAGGATGAGCGTCTGGGCGGCCAGGAGGGGGCAGTTGCCGGTGCGCAGGACGACGGCCAGGACGATGGAGGTGAGCGCTGCGGCGAGGCGGGAGCCGCGGGGATCGGTCTGCAACGGTGGCTCCGGGGGTCGCGACGGGCGGCGGCAGCGGCGGGGCGTCGGCGGCGGGCGTCAGCGTCGTCGGTGGACGATGGCCCGGGCCGTGGCGGTGACGCGGCGGCAGGCCGGCGGCTGCGTTGGGTGACAGTCGGAATCCACCGGCCGATCGTACGTGGCCGGGCCCCGGCGGTCGACCGTGTTTCGGGCGCGGAGGGCCCTGCCGCAGACTGGGGGGATGACCTGGCCGCCGGTGCGTGGTGTGGTGCCTTGACGGTGGCCGGGACCGGCCCGCCGTGGGCCGGGCGTGGGGCCGGGAGCGACGGGAGGCCGAGGGTTGAGCACCGAGGACGGGGCGGTACGGCTGTCGGAGGCCGAGTTGGGCGGGCCGCTCGGCGCGCGGGCGACGCTGGTGCAGTTCTCGACGGCCTTCTGCCAGCCGTGCCGGGCCACTCGGAGGGTGCTCTCCGAGGTGGCCGGGATGGTCGACGGGGTCGAGCACGTCGAGGTGGACGCGGAGGAGCGGCTGGAGCTGGTCCGCCGGCTGGAGGTCCGGCGGACGCCGACCGTCCTGGTGCTGGACGGGGAGGGCCGGGTGGTGCGGCGGGCGGCGGGGCAGCCGCGCAGGGTGGACGTGATCGCGGCGCTCGGGCGCGTGGTGTGAGCGTGGTGTGAGCAATCCGGCGGCAGTTGTTCCGCCCCGTCGGGTGGAGTCGGCTCCGGGCTGGGGCAGGATGGGCGCAGGCGGCGGGAGCGGCCGCACGGCATAAGCTACTGGCCAGTAGTGACCACTGCACTACCGGCGAGTATGCTGCCAGGAAGTTCCGGACCGGCACGGGAATTCGCTGCCCGGAGCGGGTGCGTGCCGTGTTCGCGCCCGCTTGCACCGCCGCAGCCGCCGGACGAGACCAGTACAGGAGACAAGGCCGTGAGCTTGAGGATCGTTGTCTGTGTGAAGCACGTGCCGGACGCGACGGGTGACCGTCGTTTCGCGGACGACCACACCACCGACCGGGAGGGTGTGGACGGCCTCCTGTCGGAGCTGGACGAGTACGGCGT
>NZ_JBIVVI010001278.1:0-2476 GCF_044757675.1 Kitasatospora sp. NPDC091257 | reverse complement strand
CCCCGACACCCCCGGCGGCCCGGCCCGCCACCCGTGCCCGTCCGCGGGAGAGGCTCGTTGAACCGCGCGCCTGCCCGCGGTCAGCAGGCCGGCGGCACGCGGCGTCGATCCCCCCGGCCCGCGTACCGCCTCGCGCCGCCGTCCGCCCCGCCCAGGCGGTCCCCTCAGGACGGCCCGCGCCTCATCGGCATGCCGCGAGCATAAAACCCCTGAAACCGGGCAAAGATGCATGATCAGACAGTGGGATTCGCGCACTGACGGATGGACGGAGCAATCGATGGGTGACCTGTCGAACAAGATGCAGAACGTGACCGGCAAGGCCAAGGAGAAGGTCGGGGACCTGACCGGTGACCAGGAGCTGAAGGGCGACGGGCAGGCCGACCAGGCGGAGTCGAAGCTCAAGCAGGCCGCCGCGGACGTCAAGGACGGCGTGCGCGACGTCGCCGACCGTGTGAAGGGCGCTCTGAAGCGCGACAAGTGAGAAAGGCGGAACCGCGATGGCACTGTTTCTGTTCATCGTCCTGATCGCCGTGGTGTTCGGCTTCGTCGGCGCCCTCGTGAAGGGCCTGCTGTGGCTGCTCGTGATCGGGATCGTCCTGTTCCTCGCCGCCCTGGTGTTCGGCGGCATGCGTCTGGGCGGCCGGCGCTCAGGGCGCAGGTAGGGAAGGCGGAACATGCGCCGTGACGCTGTAGGTGCGTACTTGGCCGACCGCGATGACGTCGCGCTGCAGGCTGTGCTGGACAGCCTCCCCAAGGCCGTCCAGATGGCCACGAGGCGGTACCTCAAGGACGAGTGCCCGCCGGAGATGAGGGCTTTCAGCAGCTTCGGGCCGATCGAGATCGTCCGCGAGGCTGTCCACTTCAGCCGGATCGACGACGAGCTCGAAGACCATCTCGAGGGCGCTTACGCGATCGGCCTCGGAATCCGCATGTCGAACGAGCGCGGCAGCGAAGGCAACGTCGACTGGGTGGTCCAGCTCCGCAATGACGAGGTGTCGGTGCCGGCCAGCGCCGAGCCACGTTCGTGGGAACTCCTTGCCGGGGTCGATCTCCTGAACACCTGGACGAGCAAGGAGCCGCATCCCGGTCTCACGCTCGTCCGTGCTGGACTCGGCGTGGCAGCCGGTGCGAGCGCCGAGGGGCGCTGGGTGAGGGTGCACACGCTGCTGCACAGCCATCGTGACGTCGACTACGAGGGCAGCGGTACCTCGGAGTTCGTCGTGGACGTCGTCGACGCGCCGATCCCGCAGCAGGACCCCGAAGGCTAGACCATAAACGACGCCGCGTCATCCGCTGGAGGTGCTGGGCCCCGCTGGCGGGTGACGCGGCGAAGTGCGGGTGCGGGCGGGTGGCACGCCTGCAGGAGGTCTCCATTCGCCGAATGCTTGCCAGCTGGAGGCAGTCCGACCAGGAGTTCTGTCCGGCCGAGCCGGGCGGGACCGGCGACTGCTCCCCAGCCCGCTCGGATGCTCGGAGCGCGCACTTCCGGATCATGGCCATGAGCGGCGGTGCGTCCGGGTTCGGGTGGACCTCGTTGACGGCTGAGTAGCCCCAGGATTCGTACAGCGCGAGCACTTTGCCGTCGCCGGCGGCAGGGTTCACCACCAGGGTGATCCGCTCTTCGGGGCGGCTGCCCGCGAGGCTCTCGTGGATGCGGCGGGCGGCGCCCGTGCCGCGCCACGGTGTGCGGACGCCGAGTTCCTTGAGGGCGAAGACCGGGCTGGTGGTGAGGTCGGGATCCATCGGCTTGGACATCCGGGTCCACCAGCGGTCGCCGGAGCGGATGGTGTGCCGTAGGCGTAGCCGACCGGCTGGTCCTTGTCGTAGCCGATGACGGTCTCGAAGCCGGGCTCGCCGCCGTGGCGGTCGAGGCGTTCGGCGAACGTGGCGACGGCGTAGTTGGGGAGGTGGAGGAGCGGCGCTCGGACGTCCGCGTAGAGGTCGATCAGCGTCCGGCGTGCGAGGGGGGTCAGTTCGGTGAAGTGGCGCAGGTCCGGCTCCGTCACGCGGGTGTCCTTCGGTTGTCGTGGGTGTACCGGTCCCGGAGTTGCGTATGGGGACTGTTCGGCGCCACGTTCAGCAGTGCCGAGCCGAAGCGGTCGAGCATGCCGGCGACCCGTGGGTGCGCGGCCAACCCCGCCGGGATCGCCATGACGGTGGTGACGGCGGGTTCGAGGTCGCCCTGGCCGAGCTGGGCACGGGCGAGGCGGGCGTTGGTGATCCCTCGGGCCGAAGACGTCGTAGGCGTAGTGGACCGTCTCCGCGGCGATGTCGCCGACGGCCGAGCGATTGTCGTCGGTCACCGCGCCGGTGACGGGGTTGTGGACCGCCTGGCAGGTGTAGGTGAACGGGGTGGTGCCCTGGCCGATCTCGGTGCCGGGGATCGTGGTGGTGGTCTTGCTGGGGTGGTAGGCGGTGTCGTACGCCAGCACGGAGGTGGTGCAGGCGATGCCGCCCGCCCCCCGTCGACGTAGCG
>NZ_JBIVVI010001277.1:0-2483 GCF_044757675.1 Kitasatospora sp. NPDC091257 | reverse complement strand
CCGCCATCCAGTTGGCCCTGAACAGCGGCGCGGAGGTCTTCGCCACCGCGAGCCCGGGGGCACTCCCTGCTGGCGACCCGCCTGGCCTCCCGGGTCCGGGCGGTCCTCGGCGCGGAGCTGGAGGTCCGGACGCTGTTCGAGACCCCGACCGTGGCCGGGCTGGCCGCCCGCCTGGACGGCTCCGGAGCTGCGCGGCCCGCACTGACCGCCCGGGCCCGCCCCATGGGGGCACCTCCCGGCCGTCAGGGCCGGGGGAGGGTGCCGCTCTCCTTCGCCCAGCGCCGCCTGTGGTTCCTGCACCGGATGGACGGGCCGAGCGCCACCTACAACATGCCGCTCGCGCTCAGCCTGACCGGCGAACTGGACCGCCCGGCCCTGCACGCCGCGCTCGCGGACGTGGTCGCCCGGCACGAGAGCCTGCGGACGGTCTTCCGCGAGATCGACGGCGTGCCGTACCAGGTCGTGCTGAGCGCCGCTCGGGCGCGCCCCGCACTGCCGGTGATGGAGATCGACGAGAGCGCACTGGCCGAACGGCTGGCGGAGACGGCCCGGCGCGGCTTCGACCTGGCCGCGGAGCCGCCCGTCCGGGCGGAGCTGTACGCGCTCGCCCCCGACCGGCACGCGCTGCTGGTCGTGGTGCACCACATCGCCGCCGACGGCTGGTCGATGGGCCCGCTCTCCGGTGACCTCGCCGCGGCCTACGCGGCCCGCTGCCGGGGCGAGGCCCCGCAGTGGTCCCCGCTGCCGGTGCAGTACGCCGACTACAGCGCCTGGCAGCGCGACCTGCTCGGGGACGCCGCCGACCCGGACAGCCTGTTCGCCCGGCAACTGGCCTACTGGAAGCACGAGCTGGCCGGCGTCCCGCAGCAGCTGCAGCTGCCCGCCGACCGGCCGCGGCCGCCGGTGGCCTCCCAGCGGGGCGACCGGGTCGCGGTCCGACTGGACGCGGAACTGCACCAGGCCCTGCGGGACCTGGCCGCCGCGCGCGGCGCCAGCATGTTCATGGTGCTCCAGGCCGGACTCGCGGCCCTGCTCACCCGGCTCGGCGCCGGCACGGACATCCCGGTCGGCAGTCCGATCGCCGGCCGTACCGACGAGGCGCTGGACGAGCTCGTCGGCTTCTTCGTCAACACCCTGGTGCTGCGCACCGACACCGGCGGGGACCCCGGCTTCGCCGAACTGCTCGGCCGGGTCCGGCAGAAGGCGCTCAGCGCGTACGACCACCAGGACGTGCCGTTCGAGTACCTGGTCGAGGTGGTCAACCCCGCTCGGTCGCTGGCCCACCACCCGCTGTTCCAGATCATGCTGGCCCTGCAGAACGCGCCGCTCGGCGAGTTCGCGCTGTCGGGGCTGGAGACCGGCCACCTGGAGGCGCCGACCGGGACCGCGCGGGTCGACCTGACCTTCAGCCTGGCGGAGCAGTTCCGCCCGGACGGGGCCCCCGACGGCCTGGTCGGCGCCGTGGAGTACGCCACCGACCTGTTCGACGCGCCCACCGTGGAGCTGCTGTTCGAGCGCCTGGCCCGTCTGCTGCGCGCGGCCGTCGCCGACCCCGACCGGCCGATCAGCCGGATCGACATCATGCCCGTCGAGGAACGCCGCCGACTGCTCGCCGGCTCCAACGGTGCCGCGGCCGAGCTGCCCCGGGCCGCGGTGCCGGAGCTGTTCGCCCGCCAGGTGCGGGCCACCCCGGAGGCGGTCGCGGTCGTGGCCGGCGGCACCGAGCTGACCTACGCGGAGCTCGACCAGCGGGCCGGCCGCCTGGCGCGGGCGCTGATCCGCCAGGGCGTACGGCCGGAGACGCCGGTCGCGGTCATGCTGGACCGCTCGGCGGAGCTGGTCGTGGCGATCCTGGCGATCATCAAGGCCGGCGGCGCCTACGTGCCGCTGGACTCGCGCTTCCCCTCCTCCCGGATCGACCTGATCCTGCGGGAGAGCGGGGCCGCCCTGGTGCTCACCCGGGAGGTGCTCACCGCACTGGTGCGGTCCGAGGCCGCCGATCCGTCCGACGTCGAAGTCCCCTGTGAACCCGGGCAGTTGGCGTACATCATGTACACCTCCGGCTCGACCGGCCGGCCGAAGGGCGTGGCCGTCACCCACCGTGACGTGGCGGGCCTCGCGCTCACCCCCGAATGGCGGGGCGGCGGACACGAGCGGGTGCTGATGCACTCCCCGACGGCCTTCGACCTCTCCACCTACGAGCTGTGGGTCCCGCTGCTCAACGGCGGCCGGGTCGTGGTGGCGCCGCCGGAGCAGCTCGACCTCGACCTGCTCCAGCACACGATCACCTCGTACGGGGTGACCGGACTGTGGCTCACGGCCGGACTGTTCCGCCTGGTCGCCGAGGAGCGCCCGGGCCTGCTCGCCGGGGTGCGCGAGGTGTGGACCGGCGGCGACGTGGTCTCCCCGGCCGCCGTCGCCCGGGTGCGGGAGGCCTGCCCCGGCATCGAGGTGGTCAACGGCTACGGGCCCACCGAGGCCAC
>NZ_JBIVVI010001276.1:0-2484 GCF_044757675.1 Kitasatospora sp. NPDC091257 | reverse complement strand
CTGGTCGCCCGGGTCCGCGCCCTGCTGCGCCGCGGCTCCCGGCCGGCCCCGGCCCGGGACACCCACGGCGGCCGGGACGCCCAGGACGCGTCCGGGCCGCAGGCCGTCCTGCGGGTCGGACCGCTCACCGTCGACCCGCTGCGCCACGAGGTCACCGCCCACGGCCGTCAGATCGGCTGCACACCCGCCGAGTTCCGGCTGCTGGAAGTGCTGGCCGGCCAGCCGGGCCGGGTCTTCACCCGCGCCCAGCTGCTGGAACACCTGCACGGCATCGACCGCTACATCACCACCCGTACCGTCGACACCCACGTGATGAACCTGCGCCGCAAGATCGAACCGGATGCGCGCCGCCCCGTCGCCCTCCTGACGGTGTACGGCATCGGCTACAAGCTCGCGGAGGAGCCGCCCGGTGCGTCCTGACACCCCGCTGCGCCGCAGCCTGACGGTCCGGCTGCTCGCGCTCTCCGCCCTGGTCTCCCTGTGCTCCATCGCCGCGACCGCCTGGCTGGCCGCCCGCACGACCACCGGCGCGATCGAGCGGGAGCAGACCCGGGTCCTCGTGGACCACACCCGGATCTACGACGAACTGCTCGGCTACGCCGCGACCCACGCCGACTGGAGCGGGGCGCAGGAGACCGTTCGGCGGCTCGCGGACGCCACCGGGCGCCGCATCGTCCTGGCGACGCCGCGCTTCGAACCGGTCGTGGACTCGGCGGCCGGGGCGGGTGCCGGTGCCGGTGCCGGTGCCGGTGCCGCTCCCGTTTCCGTTTCCGTGGACGGGCCCGAGACCGGTCCCGCGTCGACGACCGGTGAGCGGACGGCCCTGCCCCGTACGCCCACCACCACGGTGGACCCGCTCGCCGTCGACATCGCCATGCTGCCCGGCGCACCGAGCGACCGGATCGACGCCCGCGCGGCGGGGCCGTTCCGGCCGACCGCCGCCGAGCACGCGACCCTGCGGGCCGCCCTGCTGCGGCAGGCGGACTGCCTGCGGTCGGCGCTCGGCATCGAGGCGACCGTCACCGACGACCTCGCCGGGCGGCCGCGGCTGCGGACCACCGACGACCGCGCCGACGGTGTGCGCTGCGCGTCCCCCGTGGTGATGGCGGCCCCGACCGACTCCGAGCGCGCCGCGCTCACCGACCTCACCGCGCTGGTCAACGCCTGCCTGGCCCGCCGGCAGGCCGGTCCCGTCACCCTGTCCCTGGGGCCGGACGGGATCCCGGCAGGGCCGGCGCCGCAGGACCGGGCGATGTCCGCCTGCCTGACCAACGCCCGCCGGCAGCAGCTCGTCCAGTACGTGGCGCCGCCCGTGCTGCTGTTCGTCGACACCCCGGTGACCGCCCCGAAGGTCACCGGCGCCGGAGCCGGGGGCGAGGCCCCCACGGCGGTGTCCGCGTCGATCCCCGCCCACCCCGGGCGGGTCGCCGAGGTCGCGGCCCTGGTGCTGTCGGTGACCGTGGCGGTCACGGTGACGGTCGGCCTGCGGCTCTCCCGGCCGCTGCACGCCCTCACCCACGCCGCCCGGCGGATGGCCGACGGGGACCTCTCGGCCCGGGTGGACGTGACCGGCCGCGACGAGATCGCCGGACTCGCCGCCGCCTTCAACGCGATGGCGGAACGGCGCGGGCAACTGGAGGACCTGCGCAAGGCGATGGTGGGCGACATCGCGCACGAGCTGCGCACTCCACTGAGCAACATCCGCGGCTGGCTGGAGGCCGTCGAGGACGGCGTCGCCACGGCCGACCGGGCGCTGACGGGCTCGCTGCTCGAAGAGGCCCTGTTGCTCCAGCACCTCATCGACGACCTGAAGGACCTGGCCGCCGCCGACGCGGGCGAACTGGCCCTGTACCGCGAACCCGTGGACGTCGAGGACCTGTTGGCCCAGGTCGCCACCGCGCACGGAGCCCGGGCGCGGGCGTCCGGAGTGGCCCTGGCGCTGGCCGTCGAGCCTTCCCGGGACGCGTCGTCCGGGAACATGTCGTCCGGGAGCGCGCCGGACGGCTCGGTGGCCGGCGCCGAGCTGTTCGCCGACCCGGTGCGCCTGCGCCAGGCCGTCGGCAACCTGGTCGCCAACGCGGTCCGGCACACCCCGGCGGGCGGCACGGTCACCCTGCGGGCCCGCACCGACGCCGACGCCGTCCTCATCGAGGTCGCCGACACCGGCAGTGGCATCGCCGAGGCGGACCTGCCGCTGGTGTTCGAGCGTTTCTGGCGGGCGGAGAAGTCCCGCAGCCGTCGGACCGGCGGCAGCGGTCTCGGCCTCGCCATCGTCCGCAAGCTCGCCGAGGTCCACGACGGCAGCGTCCGGGTGGCCAGTACCCCCGGCAGGGGCTCGGTGTTCACCGTGCGCCTGCCGGTGGCCCCGACAGCGGCGTCGGGGCCACCGGGCCGGGGCCGGAAGGAGCCGCCATCGGAACAGCACACCGCTGAACCACACTCACACCGAGGCAGGGCGGGTTCCGGGTTGGGGGTGGAAAAGCG
>NZ_JBIVVI010001275.1:0-2485 GCF_044757675.1 Kitasatospora sp. NPDC091257 | reverse complement strand
GGGGCGGCAGCCCTCCGACCGGCCACCGCGGGCGGGCGACGGGCGCCCGGCCGGGGCGCCGCCCGAGCGCCGCGGCGGCATCCTGATGGGCCGACCCTTCGGCGTGCCCGTCTACGTCACCCCGTCCTGGTTCGTCATCGCCGCACTGATCACCTGGGTGTTCGGCGGACAGCTGGGCGACGTCCTGCCCGATCTCGGAGGCGCCCGCTACCTGGTCGCGTTCTTCTTCGCGGTCGCCTTCTACGCCTCCGTCCTGGTGCACGAGCTCGCCCACACCCTGGTCGCGCTGCGCTACAAGCTCGGGGTGCGGCGGATCCAGCTGCAGTTCTTCGGCGGGGTCTCCGAGATCGAGAACGAGGCGGAGAGCCCCTGGCGGGAGTTCTGGCTGGCCTTCGTCGGCCCGCTGCTCTCGCTGCTGCTCGGCGGCCTCTTCTACCTCGGCGTGCGGGCGGTGGAGCTCTCCACCGTGCCCGGGGTGCTGCTCACCGGCCTGATGATCTCCAACCTGGTGGTCGCCGCCTTCAACCTGCTGCCCGGCCTGCCGCTGGACGGCGGCCGGATGCTGCGCGCGGTCGTCTGGGCGATCAGCGGCAAGCCGATGACCGGCACGGTGGCCGCCGCCTGGGTCGGCCGCGGGCTGGCCGTCGCGGTGCTGATCGGCCTGCCGCTGCTGAGCGCCGCCCGCGGGGTCGAGCGCACCACCACCGACACCCTGGTGGACGCCCTGCTGGCCGCGGTGCTCGCCGCGATCATCTGGAACGGTGCCACCGGCAGCCTGCGCAACGCCCGGCTCAAGGAGGTGCTGCCCGGCCTGCGGCTGCGCGAGCTGGCCCGGCGGGCCGTCGAGGTCACCGCCGACACCCCGCTGGGCGAGGCGCTGCGCCGCGCCCGCGAGGCCCGGGCCGGCGCGGTGATCGTGGTGGACGGCCGGGGCGAGCCGATCGCCCTCGTGCGCGAGGCCGCCGTCCGGTCGGTGCCCGAGCACCGCCGCCCCTGGGTGGCCGTCGGACCGCTCGCCCGCGACCTCGAACCCGGGATGCGGCTGAGCGCCGACCTCGGCGGCGAGGACCTGCTGCGGGCCGTCCAGGCCACCCCGGCGGGGGAGTACCTGGTGGTCGAGGCGGACGGCCGGGTGTACGGCGTCGCCTCGCTCAGCGACATCGAGCAGCGGCTGACCGCCGCCGTCTCCGGCCGCTGACCGACGGCCGCTGATCATGGTGGTAGGGCGGGAGGCTCCGCTTCCCTTAGGATTGTCGGCATGTCCGAACCGACCGGTGCCGCCCGCAGACGCGGGCCCTTCCAGGTCGGGGACCAGGTCCAGCTGACCGATCCCAAGGGTCGCCACTACACGTTCACGCTCCAGGCCGGGAACCAGTTCCACACCCACAAGGGTGCGTTCCCGCATGACGAGCTGATCGGCGCTCCCGAGGGCACGGTCGTGCGCACCACGGGGAACGTCCCGTACCTCGCGCTGCGCCCCCTGCTCCCCGACTACGTCCTGTCCATGCCGCGCGGCGCCGCCGTGATCTACCCCAAGGACGCCGGCCAGATCCTGGCCATGGCCGACATCTTCGCGGGTGCCCGCGTGATCGAGGCCGGCGTCGGGTCCGGCGCGCTCAGCATGTACCTGCTGCGCGCCGTCGGCGAGCACGGCATGCTGGCCTCCTACGAGCGCCGGCAGGACTTCGCCGACATCGCCCAGGGGAACGTCGAGCGCTACTTCGGCGGCCCGCACCCGGCGTGGAAGCTCACCGTCGGCGACCTCCAGGACAACCTGGTCGAGACCGACGTCGACCGCGTCATCCTCGACATGCTGGCCCCCTGGGAGTGCCTGGACGTCGCCTCCGAGGCGCTCGTCCCCGGCGGCCTCATCTGCTGCTACGTGGCCACCACCACGCAGATGTCCAGGACCGTCGAGGCGCTGCGCGACCACGGCACCTTCACCGAGCCGCAGGCCTGGGAGACCATGGTCCGCACCTGGCACCTGGAGGGCCTGGCGGTCCGCCCGGACCACCGGATGATCGGCCACACCGGCTTCCTGCTCACCGCCCGCCGCCTGGCGGACGGTGTGGAGCCGCCGCTGCGCCGCCGCCGTCCGGCCAAGGGCGCGTACGGCGAGGACTACGACAACGGGGCGCCCGAGCCCACCCTCCAGGAGCGCGCCGCCGCCCGCAAGGCCGCCCGCGACACGGAGACGGAGCAGCCCGACCTGGGCTGAGCCCCGAAACCCACCGCGAAAGGGGTGGTACGAGCACACCGCTCGTACCACCCCTTTCGCATCCCGCCGATCACGGTGTGGGACGATGCTCGCGCACGCAGACCAGCTCCTGGAGCTCTGGAGGGGACGCCTGGTGGAGACCGCGGTCGGGACGACGACGGCGACGGCTGGACAGCGGACACCGCGGAGCCGCTCCGGGCCCGGGCACGCGCGCACCGCCCCCTGGCACTGGGCCGTCGCCCTGGCCGGCTGCGGCGCGGTGGTGGG
>NZ_JBIVVI010001274.1:0-2486 GCF_044757675.1 Kitasatospora sp. NPDC091257 | reverse complement strand
CCCCGGCATGACCGTCCTGGACGGGGCCGCGTCCGTCACCGCCCTCACGCCGCCCCTCGACACGGAGCAGCACCGCACCGTGCCGGTACGGGTGAAGCCCGACAAGGACGGAGGCCCGGCCACGGTGGAGGTCGCCCCGAAGTCGCCCGGGTACCGCGACATCGCGTACTGGCAGTTCGACCTCAGCTGACCAGCCGACCCACGCACGGGTGCCGCACCTGCCGGCCCATGCCCACCGGACGGACCCAGCGCCTACGGGGGGCGCTGCGGGGGTGCGCAACGCCAAGCCCCGACCGTCGGCCGCTCACCCGTGGTGCTCCCGGACCTCGCTCCTGAACATCGACAGCGACCAGCCGATCCTCGACAACTGCGTCGATATCCTCCTCGGCGCGCCGCCCATCGCCGACTCCACCCTCACCGCCGACATCGCCTTCGGCGGAGCCGCGCTTCCGGGGCCGCTCACCCCTTGCCGTGGCGCGCGGGCGGTGCTCGGCGGGGAGGGCGATGCCGAAGCTTGACCGGCAGTTCGGCGAAACGCCTGCCGGCAGTCCCGCAGACCGGCACCATGACTGATGGTCACCATTTGCATCGCCAGCGTCACACTTCACGTGCAGGAGAGATCTGGATGCCGAACGCCGTCGCCGCCCCGTGGGGCACCACCCGGATGCGCCCGTTCGCCGACGCTCCGCCCTGGCCCGCCCTGACTCCGGTCATCGACCCGGACACCCAGGTCGCGGTCTTCCACGACGAGCGGGGCCGCACCGTCGAGCTGGGCAAGCACGGGACCAGCACCGACCAGACCGGCCCGACGAGCACCGGCGGCGGTGGCGGGGACGGGCAGAGCGGCGGCCAGGCCCAGCCGACCGACGTGGACACCGTGACGTCCAACGACCAGGACCAGAGCTGAACCGTGGCGGGTGACCGACAGCCGGCGGTCCTGGTGCTGACCTGCGCCTACGACCCGACCGCCGACATCGTGCTGCGGATCCTGGCCGAACGGCAGGTGCGGGTCGTACGCGCGGATCCCGGCGCCGACCTCCACCGGGGTGCCGTGCTGACCGCCCGCTACAGCGCGGCCGGCCGGCGCGGCACCCTCGCCACCTCCAGCCGGGCCCTCGACCTCGACCGGGTCCGCGCGGTCTGGTACCGGCGCCCCTCGGGCTGGGCCGCGCCGGTCGGCATGGACGGGCAGGACGCCGAGTTCGCCCGTGCCCAGGCCCAGTGGGGCGTCGGGGGCGTCCTCGCCGCGTTGCCCGGCGCCCATTACGTGAACCACCCCTGGCGGATCCGGGCCGCCGAGCACAAGCCCGCCCAGCTCGACGCCGCGCTCGTGGCCGGCTTCGCCGTCCCCGACACGATCGTCACCACCGACCCCGAGCAGGCGCGCGCCTTCTGCGCCGAACAGCCCGGCGGGGCGGTCTACAAGCCGCTGTGGAACTCGCCCTGCACGGACGAGGACGGCCGGCCGGTGCAGGCCTGGGTCGCCGAGGTCGCCCCGGACGAGATCACCGACGCCGTCGCCGCCTGCCCGCACCTGTTCCAGGCCCGCCTGGCCAAGGACTACGACGTGCGGCTGACCGCGGTGGGCCGCGAGCTCTTCGCCGTCCGGATCGACAGCCCCGACCTGGACTGGCGCCGCCGCCAGGACCTGGTCACCCACACCCCGATCGACGTGCCCACGTCCGTGCGCCGGTCCGTGGCCCGCTACCTGGAGCACTTCCGGCTCGTCTACGGCGCCTTCGACTTCGCCGTCGACGCTTCCGGCCACTGGTGGTTCCTCGAATGCAACAGCAACGGGCAGTGGGCGTTCTTCCCGCCTCCGACCACCGACGCCATCGCCACGGCGATCGCCGACCAGCTCCAGAAGGGCCCTGCCGCATGACCACCATCACCGCCGCCGCCGCGGACCTGCGCGCAGCCCTCGTCCGGCAGCTCGCCGCCGACGAGGGCCTCACCGACCCGCACTGGCGTGCCGCCGCAGCAACCGTGCCGCGCGAGGCCTTCGTCGGCGACTACTTCCGCGAAGTCCCCGGCTCCTTCCCCACCTCCTGGGAACCGGTCCTGGAAGGCACCGACGGCTGGCTGGAGGCCGTCTACACCAACCAGACCCTCGTCACCCAGCTCGACGGCCGCATCCACCCCGCAGACACCGACCAACCGGTCGCCGGATCCCCCTCCTCCTCGTCCACCCTGCCCTCTCTGGTCCTGCGCATGTGGCAGCAACTCGACGTGCACGACGGCCACCGCGTCCTGGAGATCGGCACCGGCACCGGCTACTCCACCGCGCTTGGCGCCCACCGCCTCGGCGAGGAGAACATCACCAGCGTCGAAGTCGACCCGGACATCGCCGAACGCTCCGCCGCCTCCCTCAAGACTGCCGGCTACGCCCCGCACCTGGTCGTCGGAGACGGCCTCGCCGGCCACAAGCCCGCCGCGCCGTACGACCGACTGATCGCGACCTGCGCGGTGCGCACCCTGCCCTACCC
>NZ_JBIVVI010001273.1:0-2488 GCF_044757675.1 Kitasatospora sp. NPDC091257 | reverse complement strand
GGGTCGGAGCGCGGGGGGTCAGAGAAAGTAGAGGCGGCTGAGCGAGACGCTGTCCGCGGGTTCGGAGCGCAGCGGCGAGCCGTCGAGCGAGACCAGCCCGGTCTCGGTGACCTCGACGTGGCCGACGCGGGCGTTGCGCACCATGTCGCGCGGTCCGATGCCGCGGGTGCCCCGGACGCCGACCCGGCGGCGGCGGGTGGGCAGCCCGTCGGCGGCCCGGTCGAGGTACGCGCCGTCGGCGGCGGCCTGGGCGACGAAGGCCACCGAGATGTCGGCGGCGGTCGCGCCGTGGGCGCCGAACTGCGGTCCCAGGACGAGCGGTTCGCAGCGGTCGGTGGAGGCATTGGGGTCGCCGACCACGCCGTACGCGGGGAATCCGGCCTTGAGGACCAGCTGCGGCTTGGCGCCGAAGTGGTCCGGGCGCCACAGCACGATGTCGGCGAGCTTGCCGATCTCGATGGAGCCGACCTCGTGCGCGAGGCCGTGGGCGATGGCCGGGTTGATGGTGAGCTTGGCGATGTAGCGCAGCACGCGCTCGTTGTCGTCGCCGCTCTCCGTCGTGCCGTACGAGCCGGTGCCGTCGAGCGGGCCGAGTTCGGCCTTCATCTTGCCGGCCATGGCGAAGGTGCGGCGCACCGTCTCGCCGGCCCGGCCCATGCCCTGGGCGTCGGAGGAGGTGATGCCGATGACCCCGAGGTCGTGCAGGACGTCCTCGGCGCCCATGGTGCCGGCCCGGATGCGGTCGCGGGCCATCGCGGCGTCGCCGGGCAGGTCGACCTTGAGGTCGTGCGCGGAGACGATCATGCCGAAGTGTTCGCCGAGGGCGTCCCGGCCGAACGGCAGCGTCGGGTTGGTGGAGGAGCCGATGACGTTCGGCACGCCGGCCATCTTGAGCACGTTGGGGACGTGTCCGCCGCCGCAGCCCTCGATGTGGAAGGCGTGGATGGTCCGGCCCTCCAACACCTTCAGGGTGTCCTCGACCGACAGGCACTCGTTCAACCCGTCGGTGTGCAGGGCGACCTGGACGTCGTACTCCTCGGCGACCCGCAGCGCGGTGTCCAGGGCGCGGGTGTGCGCGCCCATGTCCTCGTGCACCTTGAAGCCGGACGCCCCGCCCTCGGCCAGCGCCTCGATCAGCGGGGCCTCGTCGGAGGACGAGCCTCGGCCCAGGAAGCCGATGTTGACGGGCCAGGCGTCGAACGCGTTGAAGGCGTGGCGCAGTGCCCAGGGCGAGTTGACGCCGACGCCCCAGACCGGGCCGAACTCCTGGCCGATGATGGTGGTGACGCCGGAGGCCAGCGAGGCCTCCATGATCCGCGGCGAGAGCAGGTGGACGTGGGTGTCGATGGCGCCGGCGGTGGCGATCATGCCCTCGCCGGAGACGATCGTGGTGCCGGTGCCGACGACCACGTCCACGCCGTCCAGGGTGTCCGGGTTGCCGGCCCGCCCGATCGAGGCGATCCGGCCGCCGATCAGGCCGATCGAGGTCTTGCGGATGCCCTGGATCGCGTCGATCACCAGCACGTTGCTGATCACGACGTCGCAGGTGTCCCGGACCGCGGCGGGCTTGAGGTGCAGGCCGTCGCGGGCGGTCTTGCCGAAGCCGGCCAGGAACTCGTCGCCGGGCGCCTGGGAGTCGGATTCCACGCGGACGATCAGTCCGCTGTCGCCGAGCCGGACCCGGTCCCCGGCGCGCGGGCCGTGCACCGAGATGTAGTCGTGCGGGGTGATGGACGTCACGACTCGACCTCCGCGTCGTCGAAGTGGGTGAGGTAGCCGGTGGCGCGGGCCTTCGCCAGGGCGGCCTCCTTCGCGCCGGGCGCGTCCAGCGGGCCGTCCACGAGCCCCGCGAAACCGATCGCGACCCGCCCGCCGCCGATCGGCACCAGGCCGACCTCGACGGTGGCGCCGGGGTCGAAGCGCACCGAGGAGCCGGCCGGGACGGCCAGGTGGGTGCCGTAGGCGGCGGCGCGGTCGAAGGCGAGCCGCGGGTTGGCCTCGAAGAAGTGGAAGTGCGAGGTGACCGAGATCGGCACCGCGGAGGTGTTGTGCACGGGGAGCAGCAGTGTCTCCTCGACCGGGTCGTAGCCGGCTCCGTCGCCGATCAGCGCGCCGCCGGGGGCCTCGTCGCCGAGCGAGCCGACGCCCTTGAACGGGTCGTTGACGACGGCGAGGCGGGTGCCGTCCTCGAAGACGGCCTCGACCTGGACGACGGTGACCACGTCCGGCACGCCGGGCAGGACGTCGTCGGCGGTCAGCACGGAGCGGCCGGCCTCGATGGCCTCGGCCAGGCGCCGGCCGTCGCGGGCGGCCTCGCAGACGGCGTCCGCGATCAGGGCGGTGGCCTCGGGGATGTTGAGGCGCACGCCCCGGGCGCGGCGGGCGCGGGCCAGCTCGGCTGCTGTGAAGATCAGCAGCCGGTCCCGCTCGGTGGGGGTCAGTCGCACGGTTCCTCGCTCGCGGTCGCCGGGGAGGGGGTCGGCTCGGG
>NZ_JBIVVI010001272.1:0-2489 GCF_044757675.1 Kitasatospora sp. NPDC091257 | reverse complement strand
GCCGTTCGGCGGGCCGGTCCTGGCCGTAGGTGGCCAGCAGGGCCTGCGCCTCGATCGGGTCGCCGAGGGTGGTGCCGGTGCCGTGCGCCTCCACCACGTCCACCTCGGACGGCGACAGGCCCGCGTCCGCGAGCGCCGCCCGGATCACCCGCTGCTGCGACGGACCGTTGGGGGCGGAGAGTCCGTTGCTGGCGCCGTCCTGGTTGACGGCGGAGCCGCGTACCACCGCCAGTACCGGGTGTCCGTTGCGGCGGGCGTCCGACAGCCGCTCCAGCAGCAGGACGCCGACGCCCTCGCCCATGCCCATGCCGTCCGCGTCGTCCGAGAAGGCCTTGCAGCGGCCGTCCTCGGCGAGTCCCCGTTGCCGGGAGAAGCTGATCAGGGCGCCGGGGGTCGCCATCAGGGCGACGCCGCCGACCAGGGCGAGGGAGCAGTCGCCGCCGCGCAGGGCCCGGCCGGCGTAGTGCATGGCGACGAGCGAGGAGGAGCAGGCCGTGTCGATGGTCACGGCGGGGCCTTCGAGGCCCAGGGTGTAGGCGACCCGGCCGGATACGACGCTGGGTGCGCTGCCGGTGAGCAGGTGGCCGTCTCCTTCCTCCGACTGGGCGACGACGGCCGCGTAGTCGGCGTAGTTGACGCCGGTGAACACTCCGGTGCGGCTGCCGCGCAGGGCGGCCGGGTCGATGGCGGCGCGTTCGATCGCCTCCCAGGTGGTTTCCAGGAGCAGCCGCTGCTGCGGGTCCATGGCCAGGGCCTCGCGCGGCGAGATGCCGAAGAACTCCGCGTCGAACTCGGCGGCGTCGTGCAGGAAGCCGCCGTGCCGGGTGTAGGAGGTACCGGGGCGGTCGGGGTCGGGGTCGTAGAGGCCCTCCAGGTCCCAGCCGCGGTCGGTGGGGAAGTCCGAGACGGCGTCGCCGCCGTCGGCGAGCAGGCGCCACAGGTCTTCGGGGGTGCCGATGCCGCCGGGGAAGCGGCAGGCCATGGACACGATCGCGATCGGCTCGTCGTCGGGCGCGGGCGGGTGCGCGGCGGTGTCCGGGGCGGCGGGGTCCGGGGCGGTGGCCTGCCGGCCGAGCAGTTCGGCGCGGATCTCCCGGGCGAGCGCGGTGGACGACGGGTGGTCGAAGATCAGCGTGGACGGCAGCCGCAGTCCGGTGGCGGTGTTGAGCCGGTTGCGGAGTTCGACTGCGGTGAGGGAGGCGAAGCCCATGTCCTGGAACGCCATGCCGGGCCGGATCGCGTCCACCGAGGGATGGCCGAGGACGGCTGCCGCGTGGGTGCGGACCAGGTCGAGCAGCAGGCGGTGCTGTTCGGATTCGGCGAGGGCGGCGAGCCGTTGGCGCAGCAGTGCGGCGGCGGGTGCCTCCGTGTCGCCGGTCGCGGCTTCCAGGGCGCGGCGGGCTTCGGGGATGCCGGTGAGCAGCGGGCTGCGGCGGGTGGAGGTGAAGACGGCGGCGAACTGCTCCCAGTCGACGTCGGCGACGGCGAGTACGGTCTCGTCGTCGTCGAGTGCCTGTTGCAGGGCGTGGACCGCGAGGTCGGGGGCGATCCGGGGCAGGCCGTGCTGCTCCAGGTTGAACAGATCGGCGTCCGCTCCGGCGATGCGATCCTGGAAGGGGTTCTCGGCCTGCCAGATGCCCCAGTCGACGGTGGTGGCGGTGAGGCCGCGGGCCCGGCGGTGCTGGGCCAGGGCGTCGAGGTAGGCGTTGGCTGCGGCGTAGGCGCCGTGGTCGCCGCTGCCCCAGACTCCGGCGATCGAGGAGAACAGGACGAAGGCGTCGAGTTCGCGGTCGAGCAGGGCGTCGAGGTGTTCGGCGCCGGCGGCCTTGGCGGCGACGATCTGTTCGAACGCGGACATCGGTGTGCCGTCCAGGGGGGCGAGCGCGACGAACGCGGCCGCGTGGACGACCGCGGTGACCGGGTCGCCCGCCGTGTCCAGGCCGGTGAGCAGTTCCGCCACGGCCCGACGGTCCGCCAGGTCGCAGACGGGCAGGGTCAGTCGTACGCCGAGGGCGGCCAGTTCCGCGGCGAGTTCGGCCGCGCCGGGTGCCTGGGGGCCGCGGCGGCCGGGCAGGACGAGGTGGGTGGCGCCGCTGCGGGCCAGCCAGCGGACGAGGTGCGGGCCGACCGCTCCGGTGCCGCCGGTCAGCAGGACGGTGCCGCGGGGCTTCCAGTGCTTCGTACGGCTGTCGTTCCGGGGGGCGCGCCGGAGGCGGCGGGCCAGCAGGCCGGTGGGGCGCAGGGCGAGCTGGTCCTCGCGGCCGGGGCCGTCCGGGCCGGTGCCGGGGGCCGTCAGGACGGCGGCGAGGCGGGTCCTGGCGCGGGCGTCGAGGTTCGTCGGCAGGTCGATGAGTCCGCCCCAGCGGGCGGACAGTTCCAGCGCGGCCACCAGTCCGGTGCCCCAGACCAGTGCCTGGCGGGGGTGGGTGACCGGGTCGTCCTGGCCCGTGGAAACGGCCCCGGCGGTGGCGCACCACAGGGGTGCGGTG
>NZ_JBIVVI010001271.1:0-2489 GCF_044757675.1 Kitasatospora sp. NPDC091257 | reverse complement strand
GAGACCTTAGACAAGCCTCATCGTCCCAGTTCAGAAGGCACTTTCGCATTCCCGCCCACGATCCGGTCCCAGCCCGACGTGAAACGCGGAGGCTAGATCCTCCATGCCGCGCGGATCAATTGGAGGCACTGGAATCCCCATTATGCATTGCCCTTCCGATAGATCTGTAATCAGATCACTTGACAGTTTCAGTAGCAGCTTCCCGTCTTTTGATGAGACAGTGCCTCCTCTCGCCTTCCGCCCGCCCTATGGCTAACTTTCAGCCCTGTAACCTCGGGGAAGTGATCCTCCAAGTTCAGTGTTTTCTTTGGAGTTATCTTCCCTATCCGAGTTTGGATCAGTGCCATTTTGGGCGGCGCCAGTATTTTTGGCAGCCGCTGTGGTGGCCCTCATGCTAAATCGCTGATTGTCCCCCCCGGTGTTTCCGTATTGAATGATGGCGGCCTGGTTGGCGGTGGATGAGCCGGAGACGTCAATCGAGTAACCATTGTCGTAGTTCCAAAGCCGGTAGTAGCCTCCCCCTTGGTCTACTACGTGCCAATACAGGTAGCCGGCGGTTGTCGGTGTTAGTTGGGCGATCGGCACGCTGCTCCCGCCTGCGCCGTTCTGGGGCCCTAGGCAGAGTAGTGAATTGACGCTATAGATTCGATAGACGCCACCGCCAGAGTTTACAATGATCCATTGCTGATTGGCGGTGTTGTTGACTTGATACTGCCAGACCGTGGTATTGGGAGTCGTGGAAAACTGCTGGACGTCGATGCATTTACCGCTATGTTTGGCGACAAGCATGCAGGGCGTCGGGAAGCCGCTTGGTTGATATACGGTGAATGATTTGATTTTATCGTTGAGATTATTGATGAATCCATCCACTTGTGAACTTGGAGGGACGAGTTGAATGTTCCCGTTTTGGCTGGCCTGGTCGAATAGTTCGATGGGGTTTGGGCTCTTGTTGAGGGCTGCGGAGAGAACGCTTGCGGCGGTGCCGTAGACGGCGGTGTTGGTGAGGTCGATGTGGCCGGGGTTGCTTCTGAATACCCATTGCCTGCTGGAATCGCTGACGTTGTCTTGGTAGAGGCAGAAGTAGTTGTTGGGTGGTCCGTGGTAGAGGTTGACGGATTTGACGGTGTCGTTGAGGCCGGATGTGGTGACGTTGGGAGTGGTGTTGGGGTAGACGAGTTGGCTGGTGCCGGAGCCGTTGGCGTTTTGGAACAGTTCCAGGGTGTACAGGGTTAGGTTGTTGACGGAGGAGATTACGCTGGAGGCGTTGTTGAAAATACCTGTGTTGGTGAGGTCGGTGAGGCCTGCGGTGTCCTTGAAGGCCCATTGCCTCATGCCCTGGGCGTTGGCTTCGTAGAGGCAGAAGTAGTTGTTGGGTGGTCCGTGGTAGACATTAACGGAGGTGACGACCTCGTTGAGGGCTGAGGCGACGTTGATGGTGGTGGTGGGGTAGATGAGTTGGCTGGTGCCCGTGCCGTTGCTGTTCCGGAAGATTTCCAGTGTGTATTGGGTCTGATTTTTGACGCAGGAGATCACGTGGGAGAGGTCACCGAAGACGGCGGTGTTGGTGAAGTTGGTGAGACCAGCGGTGTCCTTGAATACCCATTGCCGCCCGTACTCGTACCATTCCTGGTAGAGGCAGAAGTAGTTGGTGGGTGGTCCGTGGTAGACGTTGACGGAAGTGATTCTGTCGGCGATTGCGTCGGTGTTGACGGTGGTGTTGGGGTAGACGAGTTGGCTGGTGCCTGTGCCGTCGGTGTTCTGGAAGAGTTCCAGGGTGTATATGGTCTGGTTGCTGGCGGAGGAGATCACGCTGGATGCGTCGCCGTACTGTGAGCCGGCGAGGTTGATGAGGCCTGCGGTGTCTTTGAGTACCCATTGCCTGCCGGTGTTGAACTGATTTTCGTAGAGGGCGAAGTAATTGTTGGGTGGTCCGTGGTAGACGTTAACGGACTTGAGGTTTCCTTGCAGGCCGGGGGTGGCCATAAGGTTCTTGGCGATGGGGTAGGCGAGTTGGCTGGTGCCGGTGCCGTCGGTGTTCTGGAACAATTCCAGGGTGTACTGGGTCCGGTTGTTGAAGGTGATCGCGCTGGAGGCGCCGCCATACTGTAGATCGGTGAGGTTGGTAAGCCCTGCGGTGTCCTTGAAGACCCATTGCGTGCCACTCCAACTGCCTTGGTAGAGGCAGAAGTAGTTGGCGGGCGGGCCATGATAGAGGTTGACAGAGGTGATGTGATCCTCGAGGCCGGTGGTGGTAATGTCGGTGGTGATGGTGGGGTAGACGAGTTGGCTGGCGCCGGTGCCGTTGTTGTTCTGGAATAGCTCGATGGTGTATTGGGTTTGGTTGCTGGCGCTGGAGATGGCGCCCGCGGCGTTTGTGACGGGGTCATCGAGGCGGGTGAGGCCTTCGGTGTCCTTGAACACCCACTGCATTCCACTCTGGTTGAAGTCTGAATAGAGGGCGAAGTAGTTCGGGGGTGGGGTGTGGTAGA
>NZ_JBIVVI010001270.1:0-2492 GCF_044757675.1 Kitasatospora sp. NPDC091257 | reverse complement strand
CCCCCGGCGCGTGGGCGGCGGGGGCCGGCGGGTCAGGCGTCCTCGTCGGGCGGCGGGGCCGCGCGGAGGGCGGTGACGACGCCCAGGGCGACCGTGGAGATCGCGAGGGCGAGGAGGACCGCGACGGCCGTCCCGATCAGGTATCGCACGAGGTCCTGCGCTCGGCGTCGAGGAGCAGGGTGAGGAGGTTGAGGAGGGTCGAGGCCGGAGCCGTGTTGAAGCGGACGAGGACGCGGCCGTCCATGGTCCGGTCGGTTTCGATCGAGGGGAAGATGAGGCCGAACTCGCGCCCCCGCTCCACGACTTCGTCCAGGAGGGCGCGGACGTGGCCCTCGGTGTAGTAGCGGATCCGGGGGTCGGTCGGCAGCATCGGGTGACGGCCGGGGCGGTAGACCATCAGGCGACGTCCTTCCGCAGCTCGAACCAGACGGACTTGGCCCGCTCGTGCGGGTCGACGCCCCAGCAGTGGCTGAGGGCGGCGACCAGCTGGAGGCCCCGGCCGGACTCGGCGAGCAGGGACAGCGGCGGGCTGGAGGGCAGCACCGGGCTCTCGTCCGTGACGGAGACCCGGAGGGAGTCACCCTCGGAGATGATCTCGACCAGCGGCACAGGGGTGTCGGTGTGCCGCCACGCGTTGACGAGGAGCTCGCAGAGCGCGAGCTGCGCGTCGAAGATCGGAGAGGCGGACCAGCCGACGCGGGTCATGGTGTTGCGGAGGGTCTGCCGCGCGACGGCGATGGTGGGGGTGTTGATCTGACGCATGGGAGTTCTCCCGGGATGCGAACGAAATGGCTTGGCGTAGGCCAGAGCTGACGATCCATCGGATCGATGTGCCTCGACCCTGGCGCGACATCTACTTAAATTTAGGTAGCTCCGTCGAAGTTCTCTCTTCAGAGGGACAGATGGGCCCCTTCGACGGGCATCGCGGCACACTGGGCCCACATGATGCAGAGAGGACCCCATGCCTGGCCGCCAGAACCCAACCTTCCGTCAGCGCCGCCTGGGCGCAGAGCTGCGGAAGATGCGAGAGCAAGCCGGTCTCGGAGGCAGCGAGCTTGCCCGGGCGCTCGGGGTGAGCCCTGCTCAGGTGACACAGATGGAGAACGGCAAGACGAGCGTCAACGCGGACCGGCTCCGCACGGTCGCAGCAGCCTGCAAGTGCGACGACCAGTCACTCATCGATGCACTCGGCAGCATCATCGCCTCACGCCAAAAGGGCTGGTGGGAGAAGTATCGCCATCATATCCCCGATCTGTTCCTCGAATCCGCCGAACATGAGGACTTCGCCGCAAAGACCATCCGAGTTTGGGCGGCAACATTCATTCCTGGAATCGTTCAGACCAATGACTACACGCGAGGAATCTTCGGCCGACGGATCCCTCGCCTATCTGACGACGAGCTCGATCTACATGCCGCGTTCCGTTCAGAGCGCAGAAGCAGGATCCTTCAACCCTCTCCAAGAAATCTCGAATTTTACATCCACGAGTCCACTCTGCTCACTCGATTCGGTGGGACTGACGTGCTACGGGAGCAGCTTCACAGCCTGATCGACGACTCCCTCCGGGGCGACATGAGCATCCGCGTCATCCCCTTCACCGCACACACCTATCCGGGCCCGATCGAGAGTCTCATCTACTCCTTCGGAGACGTACCCCAGCTTGATACGGTCGAGATGGAGTCATCACGCGGGCCGCTCTTCTTCGACGCCTCAACCGAGCTTGAGTCCTATCGCGCCATCTTCGACCGCATTGAGAAGGCCGCCCTCAACGACGAAGATTCACGGGAGATAATCCACCGCACGGCCAAGAACCTGAAAGGCTGAGATGTCTCAGAATCACTGGCAGAAGTCGTCCTTCAGCAGCTCCAGCGACAACTGCATGGAGGTCCGCACAGCCAACGGGGCAGTCGAACTCCGCGAGTCCGACGAGGGCCACCTCATCCTCCGGACCACCCCCGCCACCTTCGCCGCCCTCCTCCAGGCCACCCGGGCCGGCGAATTCGACCATCACGCCTGACGCTCCGCACCATCCACGCCCCCTCGCCCGCCCCGGGCGAGGGGGCGTCGCTCGTTCAGGTGACGGCACACCGAGGCCCCTCCCCCGGCTCCCTCCGAGCACATACAACTGACCTGCAGCTCGCCCGCATCGCGAAGGAATGACAGCCATGGCCCAGCTGGAGTCCGGCCTCTACACCATCCACAACGGCGACGCCAGGATCGGCCGAGCCCGTCACGAAGCCCTGGACCTTTCCCCCAAAGCCGTGTTCGCCCACACCGACGACCAGGATGCTGTCTGGGTCGTCGAGGCCTACCCCAACAATCACTACCGCCTCTACGCCAAGGGCGCCCCGACCGCCGTAGAAGACCTCAAGCCCGCCGGCCCGCTGGTCTCCCTCCTCCTCGACCAGGGCGACGCCCCGGAGTGGGAGCTGATCCCCGTCGACGGCGTCCCGGACACCTACCGGATCAAGTCCCCCCAGGGCTCCTCGTGGAC
>NZ_JBIVVI010001269.1:0-2493 GCF_044757675.1 Kitasatospora sp. NPDC091257 | reverse complement strand
CCCACAGGGCCCGCCCGGAACCCTCGCCGCCCCCGTCGCGTATCTGCAGAGGAGACAGGTACCCGGCGGGGGCGCCGTCGTGCCCACCACGACGGGTGCCCGAGCCCCGGACGATAGGGTCAGCCCGAGAACTGGGGCCACCGCAGCCCGACCGACGAGGAGCACCGAGCAATGAGCCTGCGCCTGAGGACGATCACCCGCGAGGAGCACCTCGCCTTCATCAGGAGCCGCGCCTCGGCCAGCCACATGCAGGTGCCGTCGTGGGGTGACGTGAAGGCCGAGTGGCGGTCCGAGTCGATCGGCTGGTTCGACGAGGCCAACCAGCTCGTCGGCGCCGGCCTGGTCCTGTACCGCCAGCTGCCCAAGCTCAAGCGCTACCTCGCCTACCTGCCCGAGGGCCCGGTCATCGACTGGTTCGACCGCGACCTCGACCGCTGGCTCTCCCCGATGCTGGCACACCTCAAGTCGCAGGGCGCGTTCTCGGTGAAGATGGGCCCGCCGATCGTCATCCGCCGCTGGAACGCCCCCACCATCAAGGAGGCCATCGCCGCCAAGCAGGCCAAGCGGCTGCGCGACGTCGAGGCCGACTGGTACGAGGCCCGCGCCTTCGAGGTGGCCGACCGGCTGCGCAAGGCCGGCTGGCTCCAGGGCGAGGACGGCGGCGCGGGCTTCGGCGACGTCCAGCCCCGCTACGTCTTCCAGGTGCCGCTGGCCAACCGCTCGCTGGACGACATCCACAAGAACTTCAACCAGCTCTGGCGCCGCAACATCAAGAAGGCCGAGAAGAGCGGCGTCGAGGTCGTCCAGGGCGGCTACGACGACCTGCCGATCTTCCACCAGCTCTACCTGGTCACCGCCGAGCGCGACAAGTTCACCCCGCGCCCGCTGGCCTACTTCCAGCGGATGTGGAAGGCCCTCGTGGCCGAGGACCCGAACCGCATGCGGCTCTACATCGCCTACCACCAGGGCGAGCCGCTGGCCGCCACCACGATGCTCGTGGTCGGCGAGCACGTCTGGTACTCCTACGGCGCCTCCGCCAACCACAAGCGCGAGGTCAAGCCGTCCAACGCCATCCAGTGGCGGATGATGCGCGACTCCTACGCCCTCGGCGGCGGGGTGTACGACCTGCGCGGCATCAGTGACACCCTGGACGAGGACGACCACCTGTTCGGTCTGATCCAGTTCAAGGTCGGCACCGGCGGCCAGGCGGCCGAGTACCTCGGCGAGTGGGACTTCCCGCTCAACAAGCTGCTGCACAAGGCCCTCGACCTCTACATGTCCCGCCGCTGAGGAGGCTGCCCCGATGACGCTGTCGCTCTACCTCGACACCGAACGCTGGCGCACCCACCAGCGCTCCGTCCTCGCCGAGTTCCCCGGCCTGGTGCCGGTCGCCAAGGGGAACGGCTACGGCCTGGGCAACCACCGGCTGGCCGAGGAGGCGACGCTGCTGGGCACCGGGGTGCTCGCCGTCGGTACCGCGTACGAGGCGGCCGACGCCGCCGAGTGGTACGGCGGCGAGCTGCTGGTGCTCACCCCGTACCGGGTCGGCGAGGAGGCGCTGCCGCTGCCGCACGCCCGGGTGATCCGGACGGTGGCCGGCGTGGACGCGCTGCGCGCGCTGCACGGCGCCCGGGTGGTGCTGGAGTGCATGACCACCATGCGCCGGCACGGCGTGAGCGCGGACGACCTGCGCACCGTCGCCGCCGAGCTGGAGGGCGTGAGCTTCGAGGGCCTGGCGCTGCACCTGCCGATGGACCGGCCGGACGGCTCCAACCCCGTCGAGGAGGTCGCGTACTGGGTGGACACCGCCCGGGCGGCCGGCATCCCGGTCCACACCGTGTTCGTCAGCCACCTCGGCGCGGCCGGCCTGGACCAGCTGGCCCAGCGCTACCCGCAGACGGTCTTCCGGGCCCGGATCGGCACCCGGCTCTGGCTGGGCGACCACGCCGCGCTGGAGGTCCGGGCCACCGTCCTGGACGTCACCCAGCTGCGGAAGGGCGACCGCTACGGCTACCGCCAGCACCCGGCGCCCTCCGACGGCCACATCCTGGTGGTCGCCGGCGGCACCGCGCACGGCATCGGCCTGGAGGCGCCCAAGTACGTCCAGAGCATGGGGGCGCGGGCCAAGGGCATCGCCCGGGCCGGCCTGGCGACGGTCAACAAGACCAAGTCGCCGTTCCACTGGGCCGGCAAGCAGCTGTGGTTCGCCGAGCCGCCGCACATGCAGGTCTCGCTGCTGTTCCTGGACGGGGAGACCGAGCCCCCCGCGATCGGCGAGGAGCTCGGTCTCCAGGTCCGGCACACCACCACGCACTTCGACCGCGTGGTGGACCGCTGAGCTACGGCTTCTCGGCCGGCTCCGGCAGTTCGGGCTCGTCGAGCCACTGCCCGGGGCCGGCCGGCGCGTACGCGGCGTAGCTCTCCTCCTCGCGCAGCCGACGGGCGGTGCCCAGCACGGACACGTCCGGGGCGTGGTCCAGCACCCCGCCGGAG
>NZ_JBIVVI010001268.1:0-2496 GCF_044757675.1 Kitasatospora sp. NPDC091257 | reverse complement strand
CCCACCCCCGAGGAAGGGGATGCCGGACTTGACCCCCGAAATGACCCCGAACCGGCGGAACGGTTCGGGGTCATTTCCTCCCCGGCACCCGTCCGGTCGCACCGTGCCACCCCGTGCCACCCGCGCCGACCTGCGCCGTCATGACGTTTTCTTAACGCGGCCCGATGACGGATCCTTAACGGCCGTCGCATAGCGTTTCGCACGGCCGTCGCCCGACGGCGTTTTACGGGGTCTTTAAACAAGAGGTGCAAGGTGGTTTCGTCGGGTACGACGGGGACGGCGGAGACGGACGCGCCGTCGGCGCGAATACGCCTCCGCAGCTGGCTGCTGGAGGACGTGACCGCGGAGAAGCCCGCGCAGCCGACCGCGGCGGAGGGCGCCCCGGAGGCGTCGCCCGAGGGCCCGGCGGCGGGGGACTCCGCCGGGCACGGTGCGCAGGCCGGCCAGCGCTGGTGGCGGGTGATGTGCCTGACCGGCCTGGACTACTTCTCGACGCTCGGCTACCAGCCGGGCATCGCCGCCCTCGCCGCGGGCGTGCTGTCGCCGATCGCCACCATCGTGCTGGTGGTGGTCACCCTGCTGGGCGCGCTGCCGGTCTACCGGCGGGTGGCCAAGGAGAGCCCGCACGGCGAGGGCTCGATCGCGATGCTGGAGCGGCTGCTGTCGTTCTGGAAGGGCAAGCTGTTCGTCCTCGCGCTGCTCGGCTTCGCGGCCACGGACTTCCTGATCACCATCACCCTGTCCGCCGCCGACGCGAGCGCGCACCTGGTGGAGAACCCGCACCTGACCGGCTTCCTCGGCGGCAAGCAGGTGGTGATCACAATGGTCCTGGTGGCGCTGCTCGGCGCGGTCTTCCTCAAGGGCTTCAGCGAGGCGATCGGCCTGGCGGTGTTCCTGGTCGGGACCTACCTGGTGCTGAACGTGGTCGTGGTGGCCGTCGGCCTCTGGAAGATCATCGAGGCGCCGCACGTGGTCACCGACTGGTCGCACGCGCTGACCCTCCAGCACGGCAACCCGATCGTCATGGTCGGCGTGGCCCTGGTGACCTTCCCGAAGCTGGCGCTCGGCCTGTCCGGCTTCGAGACCGGTGTCGCCGTGATGCCGCACATCAAGGGCGACCCGACCGACACCGAGGCCGACCCGGCGGGCCGGATCCGCGGCACCCGCAAGCTGCTGACCACCTCCGCCGTGATCATGAGCTGCTTCCTGATCGCCACCAGCTTCATCACCACGCTGCTCATCCCGGCCGACCAGTTCAAGCCCGGCGGCGACGCCAACGGCCGCGCCCTGGCGTTCCTGGCGCACGAGTACCTGGGCGGCGCCTTCGGCAGCGTCTACGACCTCTCCACCATCGCGATCCTCTGGTTCGCCGGCGCCTCCGCCATGGCGGGCATGCTCAACCTGCTGCCCCGCTACCTGCCGCGCTACGGCATGGCCCCGCACTGGGCGCGCGCGGTGCGGCCGATGGTGATCGTGCTGACCCTGATCGGCTTCCTGGTCACCTGGATCTTCGACGCGAACGTGGACGCCCAGGGCGGCGCGTACGCGACCGGCGTGCTGGTGCTGATCAGCTCCGCCGCCATCGCGGTGACCATCGCCGCCTACCGCAAGCGCGAGCGCGGATGGACCGTCGCCTTCGCGGTCATCTCGGCGATCTTCCTCTACACCACCGTGCTGAACGTGCTGGAGCGGCCGGACGGTCTGAAGATCGGTGCCTGCTTCATCGCCGGGATCATCCTGGTCTCGCTGCTCTCCCGGCTGCGCCGCGCCTTCGAGCTGCGCGTCACCAATGTGGCCATGGACGATGTGGCGGAACGTTTCATCAGGGATTACGCGCACCGCCCGCTGCGACTGATCGCCAACGAGCCGAGCCACCGCGACGTCGCCGAGTACCGCGACAAGATCCGCCAGATCCGCGCCGACAACGACATCCCCGGCGAGGACGACCTGGTCTTCGTCGAGGTGACCGTCCGCGACGCCTCCGACTTCGAGGCCGAGCTCACCGTGCGCGGAGAGGTGCTGCACGGCCGCTACCGGGTGCTCACCCTGGAGAGCTCCAGCATCCCGAACGCGCTCGCCGCGCTCGCGCTGAACATCCGGGACCGCACCGGGCAGCAGCCGCACCTCTACTTCGAGTGGACCGAGGGCAGCCCCTTCGCCCAGTTCCTGCGGTTCTTCCTGTTCGGGCAGGGCGAGGTCGCGCCGGTCACCCGCGAGGTGCTGCGCGAGGCCGAGCCGGACCGCTCGCGCCGCCCGCGCGTGCACGTCGGCTGACCGGGGCCCGTCCGCCCTGGGCGACACGCCGACGGCCCGCCCGCTCCGAGTGAGCGGGCGGGCCGTCGGCGTGTCGGACGGGAACGGCGTCGGACGGGAACGGCGTGAACGACGGACCGCCGCCCGCGCCGGGGCGGGCGCGGGCGGCGGGTCGGTGGGGCGGGGGTGGGGGCCGGGCGGTAGGAAGAGCGTGTGGTGGGGAAAATTGTTCGGTGGCGGGGT
>NZ_JBIVVI010001267.1:0-2497 GCF_044757675.1 Kitasatospora sp. NPDC091257 | reverse complement strand
CCGGCTGAGGCCCGGCTGAGGCCCGTACGAGGCCCGTACGAGGCCCGGGCCCCCGCGATGCCCTCGAACACGGCGGCCCTCAGACCGGAAGCCGCCCCCAGCACTCCCGCATCGAGGCCAGCGCCTCGGTGATGGCCGGACGCCGGGAGGCCTGGGAGCGCCAGAGCGCGAACACCCGGCGGCCGGGCTCCGGCGCCACCCGGCGGACCGCCACCCCGGGCGGCAGCGGGCCCCGTCCGAGCCTGGGCACCAGACCCATGCCCAGACCGGCCGCGACCAGGGCGATCTGCGTCTCGAACTCCCCGACCTGGTAGCGCACGTCCGGCTCCTCGCCGGCCTCGCGCAGGGTGCGGACCAGCCAGTCGTGGCAGATGTTGCCCGGCGGCACGCTGATCCAGCGCTGCCCGCACAGCCGCTCCACCGGCACCGGGTCGAGCGCGGCCAGATCGTCGTCGGCGGGCAGCAGCAGGTCCACCGGGTCCGTGCCGAGGTCCATCCGGGAGACCCCCTCCTGCACCGGCAGCGGTACGGTCGGCCAGTCCTGCACCAGCGCCAGGTCCACCTCGCCCCGGGCCACCAGCTCGGCCGCCGGGTAGGGATCGCGCTCCAGCAACCGGACGTCCAGCTCCGGGCAGCGCCGCCGCAGATCGGCCAGCGCCCCGGGCATCAGTCCGCGGGCACCGGACGGGAACGCGGCCACCAGCAGCCGCCCGACGGCCCGGCCGCGCTGCTCCTCCAGCCGCACCTCGGCCTGCTCCACCAGCCCCAGCACGGTCCGCGCGGTGACGGCCAGCTCGCGCGCCGCGTCGGTCAGCACCACGCCACGGCCCTGCCGTTCCAGCAGCACCGTGCGGGTCTCCCGCTCCAGCTTGGCGATCTGCTGCGAGACCGCCGAGGGCGTGAAGCCGAGCGCGGCCGCCGCCCCGCCGACCGAGCCGTGCACCGCCACCGCGTGCAGCGCCCGCAGGCGCCCCAGATCCATCATGCAGTGATCCTAAAGTGTCCGCTTCAGTATTCATCGCTGGTGCTACACGGTCCGGGGTCGCCATGCTCGACCCATGACCGCGACAACCGCCGCCGCCCCGAGCAGCCGCACCAGCACGGGCAGCACCGGCAGCACGAGTGGCACGGGTGGCAACGGCGGTCCGGGCGGCATGAGCCCGCGCCACATCGCCCTGGCCGTCCTGGTGGCCGCCGTCTGGGGCCTCAACTTCGTCCTGATCCACGTCGGCCTCGACAGCTTCCCGCCGCTGCTCTTCTGCGCCCTGCGGTTCGCCGTCGTCGCGGTGCCGGCGGTCTTCTTCGTCGGCCCGCCCAAGGTGGCCCGGCGCTGGGTGGTGGCGGTCGGCGTGGTCCTCGGGGTGGTCAAGTTCGGGCTGCTCTTCCTCGGCATGCACGCCGGGATGCCGGCCGGACTCTCCTCCCTGGTGCTCCAGGGGCAGGCCGGCTTCACCGCGCTGTTCGCCGCCGTACTGCTGCGCGAGCGCCCCGGCCGGCAGCGGCTGGCGGGCCTGGCGGTCGCCTTCGCCGGCATCGCGCTGAGCGCCCGGGACCAGGGCGCGGGCGGACCGCTCGGGGCCTTCGCCCTGGTCGTCCTGGCCGCCCTCGCCTGGGGCCTGGCCAACGTGCTGACCCGCAAGGCCGCGCCGCCGGACGCCCTGCGCTGGATGGTCTGGGTCAGCGCCGTCCCGCCGCTGCCGCTGTTGGGCCTGTCCCTGCTGGTCGAGGGGCCCGAAGCGGACCTGCGCGCCCTGCGCGGGATCACCCCGGCCGGACTGGGCGCGATCGGCTACGTCGGGCTGGTCTCCACCCTGTTCGGCTTCGTCGCCTGGAGCTTCCTGCTGCGCAACTACGACGCGACCGCCGTCGCGCCCTACTCGCTGCTGGTCCCGGTGTTCGGGATGTCCTCGGCCTGGTTGCTGCTGGGCGAGCGGATCAGCCCGACCGCCGCCGCGGCCGCGCTGCTGGTGATCGCCGGGATCGGGATCACCGCGCTGCACCCGGGGGCCGCTACCGGCGTGGTGGCCCGGCTTCGAGGAAGCGGGCCTCGGCCGAGCGCAGCACCCGCAGCAGCACCTCCTCGTCGGCGGGGCTGACCTCGCCGAAGTACTCCTGCGCCACCTCGTCCCGAACCTGCCCGATCCGCTCCACCGCCGCCCGCCCGGCCTCGGTCAGCAGGATCCGCACCGCCCGCCGGTCGGCCGGGTCGGGGCTGCGCTCGACCAGGCCGGCCTCCTCCAGCGCGTCGACCACGGTGGTCGCCGAGCGCGGGGCGATGTGCAGCTTGTCGGCGAGGTCGCTCAGCCGCATCGCGTGGTCCGGCGTCTCGCAGCCGGGGACGTGGGCGAGCGTGCGCAGCGCCCGGGCCTGGCCGGGGGTGATGCCGTACGGCTCCAGCCGCCAGCCGGTCTGACGGCGGATCCGCTTGATCGCCCTGGTCATCGCGTCGGCCAGTTCGGCGGCGGTGTCCGGGGTGCCGGACCGGGGGCCGGAGGAG
>NZ_JBIVVI010001266.1:0-2505 GCF_044757675.1 Kitasatospora sp. NPDC091257 | reverse complement strand
GGGCCGGCACCGCGGCCGGCCCCCCGACCCGGCGCCGGCGCCCGCCCCGGCCCGGCTCGGCGACGCCGAACCCGACCAGCGGCCGCTCCACCTCGGAGGCCGCGGGAGCGGCGACGACGCCCGGCTCGTCCGGAGCCTGCGGACCGCTCCCCGACGACGGCCCCACCGCGACCGTCACCAGCGGCGCGCCCACGGCGATCTCCTCGCCCACCTCGCCGTACCGCGCGGTGACCACCCCGCCGTACGGACAGGGCACCTCCACCACGGCCTTGGCGGTCTCCACCTCCACCACCGGCTGGTCGACGGCGATCACCTCGCCGACCTCGACCATCCAGCGCACCACCTCCGCCCCGGTGAGACCCTCACCGAGGTCGGGCAGCCGGAACTCGCGCACGACGGGCATCATCCTCGGTCCTCCCACTGGAGCCGGGCGACCGCGTCCAGGATCCGGTCCACCCCGGGCAGGTGGTGGTGCTCCAGCATCGGCGGCGGGTACGGGATGTCGAAGCCGGTGACCCGCAGCACGGGCGCGGCCAGGTGGTGGAAGCAGCGCTCGGTGACCCGGGCGGCGATCTCCGCGCCGGTGCCGCCGAAGCCGCTCGCCTCGTGCACCACCACGGCCCGGCCGAGCGAGCGCACCACCCGGCAGACCGTCTCGTCGTCGAAGGGCACCAGGGTGCGCAGGTCCAGCACCGCGAGGTCCCAGCCCTCGGCCTTCGCCGTCTCGGCCGCCTCCAGGCAGACCGGCAGCGAGGGGCCGTAGGTGATCAGCACGGCGGAGGTGCCGGTGCGCCGCAGCACCGCCCGGCCGATCGGTTCGACCGGCGTCGCCGGGTCGAAGTCGGCCCTGCCCCAGTAGAGCCGCTTGGGCTCCAGGAAGACCACCGGGTCGTCGGAGGCGATCGAGGCGCGCAGCAGCCCGTACGCGTCGGCCACCGTCCCCGGCGTGACCACGTGCAGGCCGGGGGTGCTGGTGTAGTACGCCTCGGAGGCGTCGCTGTGGTGCTCGACGCCGCCGATGCCGCCGCCGTACGGGATGCGGACGGTGATCGGCAGCGGCAGCCTGCCGGCCGTGCGGTTGCGCATCTTGGCGACGTGCGAGAACAGCTGCTCCAGCGCCGGGTAGGCGAAGGCGTCGAACTGCATCTCGACGACCGGGCGCAGCCCGTACATCGCCATGCCGATCGCGGTGCCGAGGATGCCGGCCTCGGCCAGCGGGGTGTCCAGGCAGCGCTCCGGGCCGAACTCGGCGGTGAGCCCGTCGGTGATCCGGAAGACACCGCCGAGCGCGCCGACGTCCTCGCCGAGCACGTGCACCGCCGGGTCCTCGCGCATGGCGTCCCGCAGCGCGGAGTTGAGCGCCTGGGCCATGCTCGACGGGCGGACGTCGGAGGGGCGCCGCGCGGCGGCCCTGCCGAGGGTGGGCGCGGGCGACGGGTGGGAGGTGCTCACCGGTCCGCCACCTCCGCCTCGGCGGCCAGTTCTTCGGCCAACTGGGCTGCCTGCTCCCGCAGTTGCGGCGTCGGTTCGGCGAAGACGTGGGCGAACAGCGCCATCGGGTCCAGGGCCGGGTCGGTGTGGAACTCGGCCCGCATCCGGGCCGCCAGCGCCTCGGCCTCGTCGGCCGCCTCCCGCACCAGCCGGTCGTCCAGCACGCCGAGCCCGCGCAGCGCGCGCTCCATCAACAGGATCGGGTCGTGCTCGCGCCAGGCGGCCACCTCGGGCTCGGTGCGGTAGCGGGTGGCGTCGTCGGCGTTGGTGTGGGCGTCGATCCGGTAGGTCAGCGCCTCGACCAGGGTCGGGCCGCCGCCGGCCCGGGCCCGCTCGACCGCCTCGGTCAGCACCGAGTGCACGGCGGGCGCGTCGTTGCCGTCCACCAGCCGGCCCGCCATGCCGTAGCCGACGGCCTTGTGGGCCAGGCTCGGTGCGGCGGACTGGGCGCTGAGCGGGACGGAGATCGCGTAGCCGTTGTTCTGCACCAGGAAGACCACCGGGGCGCCGAGCACGGCCGCGAAGTTCAGCGCCTCGTGGAAGTCGCCCTCGCTGGTGCCGCCGTCGCCGAGCATCGCCAGCGCGACCACCGGCTCGCCGCGCAGCCGGGCGGCGTGCGCCAGCCCGACGGCGTGCGGGGCCTGGGTGGCGAGCGGGGTGCAGAGCGGGGCGGTGCGGCTGGCCCGCGGGTCGTAGCCGGTGTGGGCGTTGCCGCGCAGCAGGGTCAGCGCCTCCAGCGGGTCGACGCCCCGGGAGACCACCGCGAGGGTGTCGCGGTAGCTGGGGAAGAGCCAGTCGTGCTCGCCGAGCACCAGCGCGGCGGCGACCTGGCAGGCCTCCTGGCCGGTGGACGCCGGGTAGACGGCGAGCCTGCCCTGCTTGGTCAGGGTGGTGGCCTGCTGGTTGTAGCGGCGGCCGACGACCAGCCGGCGGTAGAGCTCGCGCAGCAGGGCCGGGTCGTACTTCTCCAGGGCCGGGGTGCCGAGCGCCCGGACGGGGGACGGGTCCGGGAGG
>NZ_JBIVVI010001265.1:0-2506 GCF_044757675.1 Kitasatospora sp. NPDC091257 | reverse complement strand
GGAGGGGAGCCCGGCCGGGCAGGAAGGGGACGGACCCCGGAAGGAAAGGGCGGACAGTGGCCACGAGCACGCAGAGCGTGTTCCGCAGCGAGGGCGTACCCGTGACGGAACGGTTCGACTGCTGGCGGGAGTTGGTCAGCCGTACCCGGGACAGCGAAGTGACCAGCGTCCACTGCGACGACTTCCGGGCGGAGATGCGGCGCCTGGAGCTGGGCCCGGTGACCCTCCTGCGCAGCTCCTTCCAGCCGACCCGCTTCCACCGCACCGCGCGCCGGGTGCGGCGCTCGGACCCGGAGGTGTTCCACCTCACCCTGCTGCTCGACGGCGGCTTCACCCTGACCCGCGACACCGGGCGCACCGAGACCTTCGGGCCCGGCAACCTGCACATGCTCGACAGCTCCCACCCGTTCGACCTGCGGGCCTTCGGCTCCCGCGCCGCCCGCTCCCCCGGGGACCTGCGGATCGAGGCCGTCGGCGTCGACTTCCCCTCCGCCCTGCTGCCGGTGCCGCCGCACCGGCTGGAGGACCTGCTGGGCCGCGGCTTCTCCTCCCGGGAGGGCACCTGCGCGCTGCTCTCGGACTTCCTCCTCAACCTCGACCGGCAGGCCGCCCTCCTGGGCCCCGCCGACGCCCCCCGCCTGGGCGGCGTCGTGGTCGACCTGGTGGCCGCCTGGCTCGCCCGGGAGGTGGACGCCGAGGCCGCCGTGCCCGACGACAGCCGGCAGCGGGCCCTGGTCGAGCACGTCCGGGCCTTCATCGGACGCAACCTGCACGACCCCGAACTGACGCCCGCCGTGATCGCCGCCGCCCACCACATCTCCGTCAGCTACCTGCACCGCCTCTTCGGCCGGGAGTCCGGCGGCGAGACCGTCGCCGCCTTCATCCGCCGCCGCCGGCTGGAGCGGGCCCGCCGCGACCTGGCCGACCCCGCGCTGCGCTCCCTGCCCGTCCACGCCGTCGCCACCCGCTGCGGCCTGCCCCGCGCCGCCGAGTTCAGCCGCGCCTTCAAGGCCGCGTACGGCCTCTCCCCCCGCGAGCACCGCCACCGCGCCCTGACCGGGAGCGGGGCCGGGGCCGTCGGCGGGTAGCCGTACGGGCGGCGCGGCCCGTACGGGCAAGGGCAGCCGTGCGGGCGGCGCGGCCCGTACGGACCGGGCCCACGGGCGCGAAAACCCCGCACCGTGAGCACCGGGTGCGCACGAGCGGGCGGGAATCCCGGATCAGTGCACGCAATGCCAAGGACTGTCCACTCAGCGCCAACACGGCGGGGGTGACGCCCTGGCATCCTCCCTGAGGGACACCGCGCAGCGGAACGTCGAGTTCCGTTCCGCGTCGGCGGCCCGGCACGCCACGGGGGAGCGTGCCGGGCCGCCGGGTCCCGCACCGCCCGGCCCGACCGGACGGCCGGCCGGACTCGGCGGGGCTCAGCCGGTCATCGGACTCAGCGACTCGGCGGCTTCAGCGGGCGGACTCGTGGGCGAGGACGGCCTGGGCGACCGCCTTCTGCAGCGGGCTCAGGTGCTTGTCGACGAGGGTCTGGTAGTCGCCGGCACGGCCGTCGGCCCACTGGCCCAGGCCCGCGACCATGGCCCGGCCGGCGCCGGAGAACGCCTGCACCATGCCGCTGTCCGGGGGCAGGGTGGCCAGGCCCGAGGCGGGCGGCGGGGCCTGGGCGCCGACCTGGTAGTCGTCGAAGGCCATGCTGAGGGTGGTGACCAGGTGGACGGTGTCCTTGGGGTCGGCCATGGTGAAGACGGCCAGGTTGTACTGGTTCTTGGCGCTGTCGGTGTACAGGGCGATCTGCTCGCCCAGGCAGCCCTTGGAGGCGCGGATCATCCCGATCAGCCGCGGGCCGACCGAGTCCGGTTCGACGCAGGAGTTCATGACGGTCGATCCGACCCTGGTGTAGACCTCGCCGCCGGCCGCCGTCACCTGGGCGGGGAACAGCTGGTCGAGCGGCAGCAGGGAGGCGTCCGGGGTGGCCGAGGCCCGGGCCGCGGCGGCGGAAGCCGTGACGGAAGCGGACGCGGCCGGGGACACGGAAGCGGGCGGGGCCGCAGTGGCGGAAGCGGCCGGGGCCCCGCTCTCGTCACCGGAGGGGCGCAGCAGGGTGAAGGCGCCGCCGGTCACCGCGGCGGCGACGACGGCGAGCGCGAGGTTGCGCGGCCAGACCCGCTGGGGGCGGGGTGAGGAGTCGTCGGGCCGCTGGTCAGGATCGGTGGGGAACATACCGCCGTACCGTAGTGATCTTGATTGCGGCGCTTGACGACGGTCCGATCACAGTGCGATCACATTGTCGGGGCCGGTGACGGCTTGTCGTTCGTGTCCTCCGGGACCCAGGCACCGGCGCCGAGGCGCCCGGTGGTGCCGAGGTCGATTTCCGGGACGACCGTGACGGGGGCCGCGTCGGGGGTGGCGCGCACCCGCACGTACGGGGCGTTGAGCGGGTCCCCGGCACCGGCCTCGGTGGTGTTGCGCCACACCAGGGTGGTGCGGGCGCCCTCCC
>NZ_JBIVVI010001264.1:0-2508 GCF_044757675.1 Kitasatospora sp. NPDC091257 | reverse complement strand
GCGGCGGCGGGATGGTGTGGGTAGGCTGCGTCGGTGGAGGTTGACCAGTGCCACTGATGGTCAGTTCGACATCGCCGACGGAGCGGAGGTCCGTATCTTCGCGGAGATCGTAGAGGAATACGTTAATGACTTGCCTGCCGCTGACACCGGTTGACCAGTCCCTGGTGGGTGCATCGAAGGAAATCTCCGGACCCTGCGGCGGAGAGCCACCCATGGCCTGGGAGATGAGTTTCTTGAGTTCGTTGTCTACTTCAGTGATCACTGCCTGTCCTCCGTCTCGCTATGGTGGTTGACGTCGTCCGGGTAGGGTTTATCGGGCCATAGCGGTGGGCTCTTCCACGGTCACCGTGTGGTTGACGGAGAACACGGTGGACAGGTCCGTCACCTCGACCCGGTCGGTCTGCGCTCCTCGTTCGCCGGTGATCGGGTTGGCCGGGTACAACTGGATGTCCTTCACCTCTGCTACTTCGGGAAGCCGGGCCAGCACCACGTAGGCGTCTCCGACGTGGACGGGGCGGCCGAAAGGCCAGCCGGTTCCGTCGGGGCCGCCGGTGAGGGGGTTGAAGTAGGCGTACAGCGCCTCTTCCGCCGAGTGGCCCAGAGTGGCGAGCTCTGAAGGCAGTAGGGATTCCTCCGGTGCCAGGACGGCTACGACCTCGATGCCTTGGTACCCGGCGGCCTGCACGGCCACGGTGACGCCGGGAGGCATCACCGGGCACAGGGCGCGTGTGACCGCGCCTTTCAGCTGGGTGGAGGGGAGTAGGTCGGTGTAGTTGATGCGGCTTCCAGCGGCCAAGGCGGGGATCACCATCAGTCCGTAGGGGCCGGTGGGTTGGGTCGGGACGGTGGTCCCGTCGGCGCCGCCGGTGGCGGGGAGTTCATTGGTCACCATCAGATCGGTTCCCTCCGGCCTGGGCGGGTAGAACGCGCAGATCTGACCGACCGTGACGTTCCCCTGTGAGCCGAGGGTGGCCTGGTAGCTCTCCCCGAGTGTGAAGGTGGATCCGGCCAGCGGGATGGCGCCGTATCCACCGAACCCGAAGATAATCGCCCCGTCGGAGGCGTTGATCATGACGTGCTGGTCGGCGGGTCCGGAAGAGGTGAACGTGTCGACGACGGTCCACAGTTGCTCTTCACCCGCACTGGTCACTGTGATCGCGGGTTTCTGGCCGAAGACGGCTTTCTCGGGGAG
This sequence comes from Kitasatospora sp. NPDC091257, assembly GCF_044757675.1. Lineage (NCBI taxonomy): Bacteria > Bacillati > Actinomycetota > Actinomycetes > Kitasatosporales > Streptomycetaceae > Kitasatospora > Kitasatospora sp. NPDC091257. The sequence goes on along the minus strand of NZ_JBIVVI010001264.1, from coordinate 1,316 downwards.
GTAGAATTCCATGCCCGATGTGCCGGTTGACTGACCGTCGATCGCTGTGCCGGCGGAAAGCGTGATCTCCTGGATCACGTTCACCCGTGCCTTGCCCGCCTTGGTCCAGTCACCCGTGGCTGCGGAGGGCGGGATCGTGGCCGGCGCGATCGTGGTGAACTTCACGGCAGGGTCGGTCGTGGCCCGGGGCCGCTCCGTCCCGTCATCAAGCTTGGCAACGGCGGGTACCGTCCCGACCACGGTGCCCGCCGGCACCGAGACTTCACCGCCCGTGTTGTTGCTGATAGTGACAACGGCGGTCGCCGGTGTCCACGACGCGGTCTCCGTGAAGGGTGTGAGGAGCTCGCCTGTCCCCGCCCCCACGTGCTTGGCACGCAGCACCCCCGTGGGGGAAGCGAGGACCAGCCGCTCGATGTCTGCTGCGGTCACGGCCCGCTGCGGGCCCAGGGGGCCCAGTGGGAGCCGGTGTGCGCACTGCTCCACGCTCTCCGCGTCGGTACCGCCGACGGCCGCCGATGGATTGGACACCGCGGAGATCGGCGGCAGGGGATTACGCAGCGCGGTGATGGAGCGCGCGGGCACATTACCGACGGAACCACCACCGGTGAGGAACCGGGTGATACGGATCTCCGCTCCCTTCGGGGGGATCGCACCGTGGCGACGAGGCCCGTCCACCTCCTTGGCCTCGATACCGAACACCGCCTCACCGGTCGTCGGATCGATCCAAAAGTTCTGATCATCAGGCCCCGAGGAGGACAGAGTGCGCACGTACTGCCACTCCTGAACCACCTGGCCGGCCACGGTCGTCTCGGCGGTGATCCGTCCCTCGGTCAGCAACGGCACCGACGGCAGGGCGAACCGCTGGTTCGCCAGTCCGGTGGACACCCCCACCAACGCCTCATCCACCACCTCGGCCTGCACTACCGGGACCAGGACCGACATCTGGCCTTCCAGCGTCAACGCGGTCAGCACCATCGTGAAGTACTGGTCGCCGGTGTAGGTGCAGCGCAGCAAGCCGACATCCTCGGCACGCCACACCTGCGGCGCCTCATCGGTGCCCAGGTTCAACTCCACGGCCGTCGGCGAATGCGCCGACGGGACCTGCAGCGTGACATACCCACTCTGCTGGAAGCCGCCGGTCGTGTCCTCCACCACACCGCACACCACCCACCGAGTGCCCGCCCACGCCTCCCACGCCCAACTCGATGAGTTCGTCACAGCCGACGGCGCGGTACCGACCTGCACCTGCACCGAAACCCGGGTATCGGGCACCGGATTCGACAACACCGCCAACAGCACGTCGGCCTGCGTCAACT
>NZ_JBIVVI010001263.1:0-2510 GCF_044757675.1 Kitasatospora sp. NPDC091257 | reverse complement strand
GTGTTGGCGAACAGCGATCCGGTTCCGTCGGTGACCGTCTCGAGGGCGAGGTCGCGCAGCGGGGCCCTTGGGTGCCTATGAGGTGGACCGGTCGGGCGCGACGGCTGCCGCCGGCGGCTGGGCATCGACGCTGGTCTGGTGGTGGGCGGCGAAGGCGAGCAGCACGATGACCGGCAGGTGCAGGGCGGTCCACAGCCCGGCGAAGAGGGCGTCGAGCCGGTTCTCGTCCCGCACGGCGGCGTGCCTGGTGCGGGAGGTGTTCAGGGGTGCGCTGTGCTTGGGCATGGGATGCCTGCCTTGGGCAGCGGGTGGGAGGTGCGGACGTTCCCAGTGAACCGCCGGGCCGAAGACCGGATCCGTAGTCGGGCTACGGGCCGTAGTACGGCTACGGGTCAGGCGATTTGTACGCCCGCGCGGGCGGCGAAGTCCCTGACGCCGGGCAGTCGGCGGTCGTGCTGCAGCAGGTCGGTGGCGAGGCCGCGTACAGCCCCCCGCAGCACCTCTTGCGGAGCTGCTTCCTCGGCGGCGAGCAGAGCTTGGTAGCACGGGCCCGGCTTGCCCCACTGGGCGAAGGCACGGGCGACGTCCGTCCAGAACCGGGCCTGGCGCTCGGCGGTCGGCAGCTCGGAGGGGTTGATCGTGCGGGCCAGCTCGATCGCCCGGCCGGCATCGCCCAGCTCGTAGTGCACGGACACCTCGTGCAGGGCGACACCCCGGACGCCGTCCGTCAGCCCGGATGCGCGGCCGGCGGCAGCGCTGTCGACGGCCTCCTGCATCAGGGCGTGGGCGTAGGCGCGGTCGCCCAGCTTCGCCGCGGTGTAGGCGGCAGTGGCGTACAGCTCGGCCAGTACTGCCAGGCGGGCCGTCTGCGAGATGGAGGTGTCGGCGAGCAGGTCTTCGGCGGCGATCACGACGATGTCGGTCGCGCGGGCCAGGCTTCCCTGGCGGCGCCAAGAGCTGGAGACCATCCGCTGGGCTTCGGCGATGACCAGCGGGTCACCGGCCAGGCGGGCGGCGACCAGCGCGCGGTCGGAGGTGACCGCCATGTGGTTGTTGGTGCCGATCTTGATGCACAGCCTGGTGGCGATGTTGTACAGCTGGGCGATGTGGCGGGCCCGTTCCTCCGGTGTGCCGACCGTCTCGGCGGCGGCGATGCGGCCGGGCAGAGCCCGGGCCAGGGACTCGTACTGCGCCTGCCGGAACTCCTGACGCGAGGTCACCAGCGAGGCGGAAACCGCCTGCCGGGTTGCTTCCCTGCGCGGAGCCGGCACCCGGTCAACTCCGTAGAGGAGCAGGTCTTCCAGCCCGTCCAGCGGGGCACTTCCCTCGGCGCGGGCGACCTGCGGGGCTGTGGCGGGGGCGACGAGGGCGGCAGCCGCCATGGTCAGGAACGGGCGGCGTCGCACATCGTCCTCCTCGACATCGCGGGTGTCCGTCAGCGTAGCCGAGGCCGACTTGCGGGCGCGGGATCTCGGCCGATCGGCGGCAGGCTGCGGCAGGGCCGTCAGCTCGCCGAGATCGGTGTCCAGCACCTCGGCGAGGCGCCGCAGCAGCGGCAGGTCCGTGACCCTTTGGATGTCGCGTTCGACCTGGGACATCCAGTCCTCGCTGCGGTTCAGCTCGTGGGCCAGGCGCAGCTGGGTCCAGCTCTTCGCTGTGCGGCGCAGCGCGATGAACTTCCCGAACGTGATGCTGCTGGCCTTCACACTGGCCCCCGGCTTCAGTATTCGTTCCGCTACGGAATGCCACGGTATCGAGTGGTGGCCTTGCCTGTACTCGCTCCCGGGAGATCGGGCTCCCGAACCGGCCTCTGGTGCGACTGCCGTTGCGCGCGGGCATCGGGCAGGCCGAGGGCGGTGGCCTCGGCCTGTCGCGCCGCGGCCCCGCCCAGCGCCTCATCGCCACCGCGCCAGACTCGGCCCGGGCACACCAAGTGCGTTTGGAATGCTGTGGGTTGGCGCTGTCTTCCTGCGGTGCTCGCGGGTGTGGTCCGCTCTGGTTCACGTCCGCTTGGCCGGCGGCACCTCGACGATGCGGCCGAAGGCGGCACCGATGCGCAGCGCGAAGATCGCGTTGCCGTGGGCGTTGGCGAAGCCGCGGCAGATCGCGCCCTTCGTTCCGGGCGGGGCGAGGGCGGGCAGGGTCGAGTGGCAGACGATGTTCCCGTTGGCGGCGAGGGCTTCGGTGGCGAGCTGCCGCACGCGCCCGGGGGCGAGGTGCATCAGGTTGCCCGGGCGGTAGATGCAGGTGTCGCAGAGGCGGGCGAGGATCCGGACTTCTCCCGTGGCGGGGTCGGCGACGGCCGGCGCCGGGTCGTCGTCGGGCTCGGGCTGCGCTTCGCTGTACTTCATGGTGTCCCCCTGCGTGTAGTCGAACGGGCGGTGCGGTCCGGGGTGGGCGCGCGGCGCCCACCCCCCCCCCGGCGCACACGTGTACCCGCCCCGCAGGCGCCCGTGGCGCGTAAGCCCGGGAACGGGAAAGCGGCGGGGTGGGGCAGATGTGTGGGATTC
>NZ_JBIVVI010001262.1:0-2512 GCF_044757675.1 Kitasatospora sp. NPDC091257 | reverse complement strand
CCCGCGCACGCGCGCTTCTGGTACGTGCTGGCACTCGCCAACCTCAGCTTCACCGTGGGCGAGGTGATCCAGGCCGTCCAGCTGGACATCCTGCAGTCCAAGGCCCTCATCGACGTGCTCAACACCGCGCGGGCCGACATGGGCGACCGGGTGGCCGAGACGATGAGCGGGTTCAGCGGCCTCGGCGAGACCCTGGCGGCCTCGATGACCGGCGGCACCGAACTGGACGACCTCTTCGCCCCGCTGCGGCAGATGCGGCCCGGGTTCGCCGACGCGGCGGCGGCCGAGGAGCGGCGCAAGCGCGACCGGCAGGAGGAGTTCCGTGGCTAAGCCGAGGCTGACCGCGCTGTCGGACCTGACCGACAAGTTCTCCAAGTACCCCGAACTGTCCGACCTCTTCCAGGAGTTCGAGGTCAAGACCGGGGAGATCAACGCGTACAACAAGAACTCGGCCGGCAACGACGAGATCGGCACGACGTACCACGACAACGTCGACGAGCCCACCACGTCGATCACGGCGCTGTTCAAGAAGGTGCGGAAGACGGTCGAGAGCGCCGGGAGGGGCGGGACGAACACCTCCAACATCCTCAACGACGCCGACCAGGACGCCAAGAACGCCTGACGCGGCCTCCGGCCCGCCGCCGTGCCCGGGCGCGGGCCCCACCGGTCCGTCGGACCTCCGCCGCCGGGCACCCCCCTCCCCGCTCGTCCACTGCCAGGAGTGCACCACCGTGTCGATCATGCTGCCGCCGGGCCTGGCGAAGTTCTTCAGCATCGTGACCGGCATGAAGTGGCCGGAGGCGAACGAGGACCACCTGCGCATGGCGGGCGACGACTACCTGGCCATCCACGAGAAGGTCCCCGAGCTCCGCGGCTACCTGGTCGAGCTGGTCAAGCTCTGCGCCGAGAGCTTCGAGGGCCAGGCGGCCGACGCCTTCTTGGAGCAGATGCGCCAGTTGATCGGCGAGACCGGCGGCACGGACTACGTCTCGGCGGCGGGCCAGATGGCCAAGCAACTCGGCGACTTCGCCCACAAGGTGGCCAACCAGGTCGAGTACGCCAAGTGGATGATCATCGCCCAGCTCATCCAGCTGGTGGCCCAGATCGCCTGGGCGATCGCCATGTCGCCGATCACCTTCGGCGGCTCGCTCGCGGGGATCTTCGTCGCCTACGAGACCGCGGGCGCGGTGATCAAGCAGGTCTTCATCTGGCTGTTCAAGCAGCTCCTGCTGCACGAGTTCCTCTCCATCACCACCGCCATGCTGATGGACGGGATCATCCAGGGCATCCAGATCGGCCAGGGCCACAAGGACAAGTGGGAGAAGGAATCCTTCATCCAGTCGATCGAGATGGGCGCGATCAACGGCCTGCTCACCGGTCCGCTGGAGCTGTTCACCTTCGGTCTCGGCAAGGCCTTCGGGCGGATCTTCGGGCGCGGCGTCAGCAAGGGGCTGCAGGCCGACCTCAAGGCGCTGGCCGGCTCCGAGTTCAAGGGCCTGCTGAAGAACCTCCCGACCGGCACGTTGAAGGAGGCCCTCAACCTGATGCGGAAGGAGGGCAGCCTCACGCTCAAGACCGCCATCGAGCAGGCCGAGAAGAACGTCGCCAAGGACCTCGCGAAGAAGACCGCCAAGGAAGCCGCGAAGAACACCGCCAAGGAGGTCGCGAAGAACACCGAGAAGAAGGTCCAGGACAACGCCCTCAAGGAGCTCGCGGACAAGGTCGGGGAGAAGTTCGGCAAGGAGGCCGGCGAGAAGGGGATCGAGAACGTCGCCGAGCACCTCAGCAAGGTCGAGAAGCTCACCCAGAAGATGGGGGAGACCTTCGAGCGGCAGCTCGCCGAGCTCGGCATCGACAAGGAACTCTCCAACGCCGCGGGCCGGTTGATCGCCTCGCGGCTCGTCAGCGAGGGCGCCCGCTACGCCATCGACCTCGGAACCGTCAACAAGCTGGTGTCGACACTGATCGCGGCCAGCGGAAGGATGGAGTCGGGCACGCTCAGGGCCGAACTGCAGGGCATCACCAAGCAGATCGGCCACATGCAGAACGAGCTGAAGCAGCTCGGCGGCGGCGCGCTGGACAGCGGGATGAGGGACCTGAAGTTCCTCCAGGCGGAGCAGCAGCACCTGCGGGACACCATCCAGGCCACCCAGGACCTCGCGGGGCGCGCGGTGAGCCTGATGGACGGCCTGCACCCGCAGACCGCCGGGCAGTTCCTGTACCGGTTCGGCGAGGGCGTCGGCAACTACCTCAAGGGCGGCGTCCAGAACATCGTCACCGAGGGCGCGTACAACCTGGCCTTCGGCGAGAACCACAAGTTCACCGTCAGCGTCGAGAGCTTCTACGGCGGCGTCGCCATGGGCGCGCTCGGCCACCTCGGGCACATCGCCGGCGGCCCGCTGCGACTGCGGATGGAGGACATCAACCTCCCCAACTACGCGCGCTTCCCGCTGGCCGTGGTGTCCAACCTGATGGGCCACCCGACCTCCCTGTGGGTCTCCCGCCCGGAGGG
>NZ_JBIVVI010001261.1:0-2517 GCF_044757675.1 Kitasatospora sp. NPDC091257 | reverse complement strand
GTCCCCCCACCAGTCGTCGTCGGGCCAGTCGTCCCCCCACCAGTCGTCCTCGTGGTCGTCACCGCCGTGCCCCGGCCCGACCTGCCCGGGCCCGGCCTGCCCCTCGACCGGCCGCCCGGGCTCGCTGCGCAACCCCGTCGGGCGCGGGGGCGAGGAGAAGGGCGTCGACGGGAAGGGCATCGAGGGGGTGGGAAGCGCGGTCGTGGGCGGCAGGGAGAAGGGCGGCGCGGTGGGCTTCGAAGTCGGCTTCGGGCTGGGCTTCGAGGTGGGCTTGGGGTCGGGTTTGGGCGGGTGGCAGGGGTGGTGCCCGTGCGGCGGCTTGGGCCCGTGGTGCCCCGGACCACCGGCGCCCGGCGCGACGCCGACTCCGACCTGGACGTCCACGTCCACGTCCACGCCGACGGTCACCTGCCCGCCCGGCCGTACCGACAGCGACACGTCGGTCTCGTCGCACACGCAGACGTCCACCGCCGGACCGCGCGGGGGCCGGCCGGACTGCCCCGCGCCGGAGGCGGTCGCTCCGCCGACCAGCGCGCAGACCGCGACCACGCAGGCCGCCGCGCCGATCAGCCGCACCCGTCGCCCGGGCGCCGCGCCCCCACCGCCGCCGGGCGGTATCCGGCGGATCTGCCGACGCTGGGGCATGGGCTCCACACACCTCTCGGGTCGTCCGGGGAGGACGGAACGGCTCGGGCCGACCGACCTCAGGGGAATGGGCGGAACGGTCAAGACGGGGAGAAAGATCAGATACGGTCGCATTCCTGATGGACATTCCATCGGGTACGACCAGAAGTGATCAGACATGGTCAGGCGGACGGCCCGCCTTCGGGGGGCGGGCCGTCCGTCATCAGGTCAAACGATCTTCGAGCCGGCCGGTTACGGCCCGCGCCCACTGTTCCGTGCGCTCAGCCGCGGCGGTGCGCGATCTCCACGTTCTCCAGCACGCCGACCGCGTCCGGCACCAGGATGGCGGTCGAGTAGTAGGCGCTGACCAGGTACGAGATGATCGCCTTCTCGTCGATGCCCATGAAGCGGACCGACAGCGACGGCTGGTACTCGTCCGGGATGCCGGTCTGGTGCAGGCCGATGACGCCCTGGTTGTCCTCACCGGTACGGATCACCAGGATCGAGCTGGTGTTCTCCTTGGTGACCGGGATCTTGTTGCACGGCAGGATCGGCACCCCGCGCCAGGCCGGCACCTGCTGCCCGCCGAGGTCGACGTGGGTGGGGTACAGCCCACGGGCGTTGAACTCCCGGCCGATCGCGGCGATGGTCCGCGGGTGGGCGAGCAGGTAGTCGGGATCACGGCGACGGTTGAGCAGCTCGTCCAGGTCGTCCGGGGTGGGCGGGCCGGAGTGGGTCTGGATGCGCTGGTCGAAGTCGGCGTTGTTGAGCAGGCCGAACTCCGGGTTGTTGACGATCTCGTGCTCCTGGCGCTCGCGCAGGGCCTCGATCGTCAGCCGCAGCTGGTGCTCGGTCTGGTTCATCGGCTGGTTGTACAGGTCCGCGACGCGGGTGTGGACCTTCAGGACGGTCTGCGCGACGCTCAGCTCGTACTCACGGGGCTTGAGCTCGTAGTCCACGAAGGCGCCGGGCAGCTCGAACTCGCCGCGGTGGCCGGCCGACATGGCGATCTCGGCCTCGCCGCGCTCGTTCTGCGCCTGGAGCGGCAGGGCCAGGAAGGCCTGGAGGTGCTCCTGGAGGCTGGGGGCGTTGTCCCGGATGGCGGCGAAGTCCGCCCGGGTCAGCGTCAGGGCGACACCGGCGGTGGCGGTCTTGGCGGTGAACTCCCAGGTGGCGTCCGGGTTCAGCAGCGCGTCCTCGCCGAAGCGGTCGCCGTCGCCGGCCACGCCGACCACGATGTCGTCGCCGTACTTGCCGGTGCCGATCTTGTTGACCTTGCCGTGCGCGATCAGGAAGATCTTGTCGGCGGCGTCCCCCTGGGTGGCGAGCACCTCGCCGGGGCCGAAGTCCCGCTGCTGGCAGCGGTCGGCCAGGGCGGTGAGGACGTCCTCCTCCTCGTAGCCGCGCAGCAGCGCCAGCTCGCCCAGCTCCGCCGGGATCACCCGGACCTGGGAGCCGGTCTTGATGAACTCCACCACCCCGTTGCCGACGGCGTAGGTGAGCCGGCGGTTGACGCGGTAGGCGCCACCGGCCGCCTGGACCCAGGGAAGCACCTTGAGCAGCCAGCGGGAGGTGATCTCCTGCATCTGCGGTGCGGACTTGGTCGTGGTGGCAAGGTTCCGGGCAGCGGCTGTCGCGAGGCTCTGCTGCTTGGCCTGCACTGCCTCCGGGCTCGTGTCCACGGTCATCGGCAGGGATCTCCATTCCTGTGATCGGGTCACGCGTCCAGGGGCACACCGGCCCGTCCTGGCGCATGCCATGACGGATCATCAGATCCGCTTACTGGTGGGGGCGTTGGTGTTTCACGCGAAAGGCGGCCGCCATCTCCGGGCGGCCCATCCGGAACCCTAGATCACCAGGACCCGACCGGGCCCGCACGGAGGCCCACTACCC
>NZ_JBIVVI010001260.1:0-2517 GCF_044757675.1 Kitasatospora sp. NPDC091257 | reverse complement strand
CCAGGTAGAACAGGACCCCGAGGCCCGTGCCCGCCCCGAACCCGGACCGCACCTGGCCCTGGAGGATCAGGGCGGTCAGCCAGACCAGGAGCCAGGCGAGCCACCGCCAGGCCGCCAGGCGCCCCGCCAGGTGGGGCAGGTACCAGCTCCGCTCGCACAGGCGTTGCAGGATGCGGCTGCAGCTCGTGGCCGAGAGCAGGGTCACCATGATCCCGATGCCGCCGAAGGCGTCGGTGGTGGACTCCTGGCCGCTGGGGTGGAGCGCCCCCTTGATCTCGTCGAGCGATTGGCCCTGGAGCCCCAGGACGGTGCGCAGCGACTCGGAGACGCTGTTGCGCACGTCCTGGGGCATGAAGGCGGCCAGCACGAACAGCACCGGGATGGCGGTCAGGAAGGTCTGGGCCGCGAGGCGGGTGGCCGTGTCCAGGACGTGGACGTGGAGCAGCTGGGCCGCGAGCCGGCGCAGGAACGGGACGTCGCGCAGGGTGGCCGTCCGCCCCCTCAACCAGGCGGTCCTGGCGCGGATCCATGCGGCGCGGCCGGGTTCACCACGCTGTGCCGCCACCCCGGGCTCCCTCCGGTCGATGCCTGCCCCCGGTCCGTCGCGGCCCGTCGTCGGCCGAGCGCCGAGGGTTCCCAGACTGGGCGACGGGACGGTGTGCGGCACCCCGGGCGGTCCGCCGTTCGGCGCAACCCGCGGGCACCGGCGCCCTCCTGCCCCGCCGGTCCCCGCCGATCCGGTGGGACCGGGCCGTGCGTCGGCGCGCCGCGGGGGGACCACCGGCCGCGGCGGCCGTCCTCGACGGGCGACCCGGTCACGAGGGGGCGAGGGTACGAGGCAGGCGCGTACGGACCGCGTGGGCCGGTGAGCGGGAGGAGTCACGGTGAAACGCTGGAGAGCGCTGATCGTCCTGGGCATGGCGCAGTTCCTGATGGTGCTCGACGCCTCGGTGATGAACGTGTCCATCAGCCAGCTGGTCGAGGACTTCGACACCGAGGTCACGGCGATCCAGGCGGTGATCACGCTCTACACGCTGGTGATGGCGGCGTTCATGATCACCGGCGGCAAGCTCGGCGACATGTTCGGGCGCCGACGGATGTTCATGGTGGGGCTGGTGGTCTACGCCGTGGGATCGGCGATCACGGCGGTGGCGCCCACCCTGGGGCTGCTGGCGCTCGGCTGGTCGGTGATCGAGGGGCTGGGTGCGGCGCTGGTCCTTCCGGCACTCGCCGCGCTGGTGGCCGGCGCCTACCGGGGACGGGACCGCGCGACCGCCTACGGTGTCATCGGCGGCCTGTCCGGGGCGGGCATCGCCGTGGGGCCGCTGCTCGGCGGATGGCTGACCACCTACCTGACGTGGCGGCTGGTCTTCGCCGGCGAGGTCGTCCTGGTGGTGGTCATCCTCTTCCTGCTGCGCTGGATCGAGCGGCAACCGGTACCGGAGCACCACGAGCGGATCGACCTGGTCGGTGTGCTGCTGTCGGTGTCCGGGCTGGGGCTGGTGGTGCTGGCCGTGCTGCAGAGCAGCACCTGGGGCTGGCTCCAGCCGCGCAATCCGCCGTTCACCGTCCTCGGATTCTCTCCGACGCTCTTCGCCGTCGCGCTCGGCGGGGTGCTGCTGGTGCTGTTCCGGTCGTGGGAGCTGCGCCGGGAGCATCCGCTGGTCAGGTTCGCGCTGTTCCGCATCCCACCGCTGAGGTCCGGCCTGCTGATGCTCTTCTGCCAGAACCTGATCCTCCTCGGGTTGTTCTTCGTCATCCCGCTCTACCTCCAGGTCGTCCAGGGCGAGAACGCCTTCGAGACCGGTCTGCGGCTGCTGCCGGTGTCGATCACGATGCTCGCCGCCTCCATGTCCGGCTCGCTGCTCACCCGCTTCGCCTCGCCGAGGACGGTGGTGCGGATCGGGCTGCTGGTGCTGTTCGCCTCGTCGCTGTGGCTGGTGGGCACCGTCCAACCGGAGCTCGACGACCTGTCGTTCGCGCTGGCGATGGCCGCCCTGGGGATCGGCATGGGGCTGCTCGCCTCGCAGTTGGGCAACGTGGTGCAGTCGAGTGTCGGGGAGGAGGACCGCAGCGAGGTCGGCGGGCTGCAGTACACCGCGCAGAACCTCGGGTCGTCGCTGGGCACCGCGCTGATCGGCGCCATCCTGATCGGCGCCCTGACGGTGGCGTTCGGCAACGCCGTGGCCGGGCACCCGGAGATCTCCGACGCCGTGAAGCAGCAGGCGGGCATCCGGATCGAGGCGGGCGTCACCTTCGTGCCCGCGGACCAGCTCGCCACCGCGCTCGCGCAGAGCACCGTCCCGCCGCAGGAGGCGGCCGCCGTCGTCGACTCCTACAGTGCGGCCCAGCTCGACGGCCTCAAGGTGTCGCTGCTGGCCGCCGCCGCGATCACGCTCGCCGCCTTCGCCTTCACCGGTCACCTGCCCGCGCGGCGGGTGCCGCGCGGGAGCGGGCCGGAGCGCGGGGGGACGGGCGGCGGCGGGGCGACGGCCGGGGCGTAGGGCCGTACCGGTC
>NZ_JBIVVI010001259.1:0-2519 GCF_044757675.1 Kitasatospora sp. NPDC091257 | reverse complement strand
GGCCGGCCCTCAGCGGGACTCAGAGCCGCTGGGGGAGCTGCCGGGCGAGCGGCCCGCCGGTCCGCCCGGCGCCGGCCGGGGCGAACGACGGCCGGCCCGGGTCGAGCAGCCACATGCCCGGGCGGACCTCCACGGCGGCCGCCCGCCCGTCCGGACCGGCGATCCGCTCCGCGGTGCGGCGGGCGTAGGTGGCCCAGCGGCGGTCGCCGAGCCGTTCGGCGGCCCTCCCGCACTCGTCGAGCAGCCGGAGGGCGCCGAGCGGGAGCCCCTGGTGCAGGTTCACCATCGCCAGACCGCCCAGCGCGGCCACGACCCCCCGCAGGTCGTGGCCGGCCGAGCAGAGGGCCAGCGCCCGGCCGTACCGCCGGGCGGCGGTCGTCAGGCGGCCCCGGCCGAGCAGGACGTCGGCCTCGCCGATCCGGCAGCGCGCGGCCCCGAGCCGGTCTCCGGCCAGGCCGAACAGCCGGCGGGCCTCGCCGTACCGGCCGAGCGCCCGGTCCGCCTCGCGCCGCTGCCAGGCGAGGTCGCCCAGGGAGTGGAGCACCGCCGCCTCGGCGGCCGGGGAACCCGCCCGGCGCGCGGCGTCGAGCGCGAGCCGGTGGGAGGTCTCCCACTGGTCCCAGACCGCGCAGGTCTGGAAGTACCCGGCGGTACTGCCCGCCAGGTCCCACACCAGGGACCACAGCCCGGCCGCGTGCGCCAGCCGCACCGACTGCACCAGCCCGGCGGCCTCCTGCCGGAACCAGGCCAGCGGCGCGCACGGCGCCGGTGCCCGGTCGCCCGCGCCGGACGGCGGCGCCGGGGCCGGCTCCTCGGGCTGCCGGCTGCGGCCGGGCGTGAGCAGTGCGTCGGCCCGGCGGGCGAGGGACAGGTAGGCGGCGCACAGCCGCGCCGTCGCCGCGCGCAGCGAGTCCGTGCGCTCCTGCTGGCGCAGTTCCCCGGAGAGCACCCGCAGCAGCTCGTGGAAGCCGTAGCGGACCTGCCCGTCCGGCTGCGGCCTGGTCTCCAGCAGCTGGGCGCGGACCAGGCCCTCCACCAGCTCCTCGGCGACGGGCGCCTCGACGTCGAGCAGCGCCGCCACCGTCCACAGCGCGAAGTCGGGCACGGGGGCCAGCCCCAGCAGCCGGAACGCCCGCTGCTGCTCGGGCCGCGCCTCCTGGTACGCCGTCATCAGGCAGGCCCGCAGGTCGAGGTCGCCCTCGCGCAGCCGCTCCAGCCGGGTCCGTTCGTCGCGCAGCCGGGCCGCCAGGCCCTCGGCGGTGGTGTGCGGACGGGCGACCAGCGAGGCCGCCGCGACCCGCAGGGCGAGCGGCAGGTGACCGCAGAGCCCGGCGATCTCCGCCACCGCCACCGGGTCGGCCGCCATCAGCTCCCCTCCGGCGACGTGGAGCATCTCCATCGCCTCGTCCGGGCGCAGCGGCTGGAGGACGAGGTGCCGGGCGCCGTCGAGGGCGGAGAGCATCCGCCGGCCGGTGACGATCACCGAGCAGTCGCCGACCGCCGCCAGCAGGGGGCGGATCTGCTCCTCCGAGCCGGCGTCGTCGAGCACCAGCAGCGGCCGGCGCCCCCGTAAGGCGCGCTGCAGTGCCGCGGTGAGCTGCCCGCGGTCCGCCGGGACCTGGTCCGCCGCGCCGTGGTCGCCCCCACCGAGCCCGCGCAGCAGGGCGGTTGCCGCCTCGTCGGCGGTCAGCGGCCGGCCGAGCGGCCCGCGCAGCCGGACCAGGACCTGGCCGTCCGGGAACGCGTCCGCGACCTGCCGGGCCAGCCGCACCGCGAACGCCGTCTTGCCCACGCCGGCCCGTCCGGCCACCGCCACCAGCCGCACCGGCGGCCGGCCGGCGTCGCCGCGCAGCATCCGCTCGGCCGAGGCGGTCTCCTCGTGGCGTCCGATGAGCCTCTCCGTCCCGCCGGGCAGCCCCCGCAGCGGCCCGGCGGTCGGGGAGGCGGCCCGGGCGGCGGACCCGCCGGCCGGCTCGGGAGGTCTCCAGTCGAGGGACGGGTCCGAGCGCAGGATCCGCTCCTGGAGGCGCTTGAGCGAGCGCCCGGGTTCCACGCCGAGCTCCTCGACCAGCGAGCGCCGCAGCCTGGCGTAGACCCGCAGGGCGTCCGACTGGCGGTCGGTGCGGTACAGCACCACCATCAGGTGGCCGTGCAGCGCCTCCCGCAGCGGGTGCTCGGTGGCCAGCGCCATCAGTTCCCCGGCGAGCTTGCGGTGGTGGCCGAGCCGCAGGTCCGCCCGGATCCGCTGGTCGAGCGACTCCATCCGCAGCTCGTCCAGCCGGATGGCGGTGCTCTCCAGGCGCACCCCGTGCGGCACGCCGGACAGCGCCGGGCCGGTCCACACCGCCAGCGCGTCGTGCAGCAGCCGGGAGGCGGCGGCGAAGTCGCCCTGCTCGTAGGCGGTACGGCCGGCCACCCGCAGCGTCTCGAAGCGGGCCAGGTCGAAGTCCTCCTCGGGCACCCGCAGCAGGTACCCCGGGGACCGGGTGAGCAGCAGTTCCTCGGTCTCCAGTCCGGGG
>NZ_JBIVVI010001258.1:0-2519 GCF_044757675.1 Kitasatospora sp. NPDC091257 | reverse complement strand
AGGCGTTGCCCGCCGCGTACGCGCCCTGTCCGCCGCCGCCCCACACCGCGGCGATCGAGGAGAAGACGACGAACTGCTCGCCTCGTCCTCGTCCTCGTCCTCGCCTGAAAGCCACTTCCCCCCATGCACCTCGCCACCCTCGCCCGGCACACCCTCTCCCGTGGCGCCACCCCCGCCGCCACCTACGCCCTCCTCGCCCGCCTCGGCCACAAGCCGCTGCCGTGCGCCGAGGCCGTGTGCCTCGCGCTCGACATCCCGCCCGCCGAGACCGCCCGGCGTCTGGGGGAGTGTTACGACGCCCTGCTCGCCGATCCCCGCCCCGACTCCGAGGCCGACACCGGTGAAGTCCTCGAAGCCCTCGGCGTGTTCGACGTCCCCAAGCGGCTCACCCCCACCGAACACGCCCTCGTCGGCCACCTCACCACCGCCATCGACGCCATCGGCGGCATCCGCCCCGGCCACCAGCACGGCCTCCAGCGCTGGTTCACCACCGGCAACCTCACCGCCGCCTACCTCTCCCTCGCCTCCACCGCACCCCTGCCGCGCACCGGAGACCCGGCCACCTACTGGACCGCCCTCGTCATGGCCGGCGAACTCCTCACCACCACCGGCCCCGACCCCCGCGTCCGCTACGCCCTCACCCACTGCCGTACCCAAGCCGCTCGCACCTGAGTGCCGAGGCGGCGCAGGAAGTCGGCTCGGCCGACTTCCCGCGCCTCGGCCTCGCCGGGGTGATGATCGCGACCGTCTGAAGGTCCTCGTCATCGGAGCCACCGAGACCCTGCAACGCCTCGGCGCCGCCCCCGCCGACGGCACCTCCGCCGCCGAGGTCGCCCGGGCCTACCGCGCCGCCGTCGAGGGCACCACCCGGGGGAGTGGGGGCGGAAAGCTATCGGCGCCGGGTCACGAACACGAACTCCCGCCCCGGCCGGTCGGGCGCGTCGCGGACCTCCTCCACCGTGAACCCGCAGGCGGTCAGGTCTCGTTCGACCTCCGCCCGCTCCCGGAAGCGCAGCGTCGAATCCGAGGTCAGCACCTGCCCGTCCGCGGCGAACACGTACGTCCACCGGAACGACACCAGCGGCCAGCGCACCCCGGTCAGGTCGACCCAGCTCTCGACCGCGCCGACCCCCGGGACCTCCGTCACCCGGTGGGAGCGCCCGCGCGTCCACTCCTCCCAGGCGCGGGCGGCCGGGTCGCGGGTCTCGAAGACCAGCCGCCCGCCCGGCCGCAGCGCCCCGAAGGCACCTCGCAGCGTCCCCCGCCACTCGGTCGGGTCGGTGATCGCCTGAGCGACGTTCGCCGTCATCGTCGCCAGGTCGACCCGCAGCGGCGGCAGGCCCGTCGCGTCCCCGTGGATCCAACGCACCTTCGCGGCACCCGGTTTGGCGCGCGCGACCTCGACGGACGCGAGCGCGGGATCGACGCCGACGACCTCGGCCCCGCGCCCGGCCAGCAGCAGCGCGAACACCCCCGTGCCGCAGCCGATGTCCAGCACCCGGCGCGCCCCGAACTCCTCCGCCATCCGCAGGTAGGCGTCGAGATCGCCGCGGTCGGGGTCCAGCGGGTCGTAGACCGCGGCGAGCCGCGGGTGCGCGAAGCATGCGTCAGCCATGAGCCGACCGTAGGCGGGCCCCCGCCCGGCACCAAACAGGTCTACACCACTTCGTCCACGGCTGGCCGAAACCGGCCCCGGCCCCCGCCGCCCCCGCCGCCCGCGAACCCCGGTGCCCACCAGTCCCGGGAGCGCCCGCGACCACGCGCACGGGGGCCGTCGGGATCCGGCCGAAGCGCCCGGCACCGCTTGTCCGTCGGCGAACCGAGCAGGAAGAGTGGAAGACCGCCGGCCGGCGATCGTGTCCAACTCCCCGCAGAAGAGAGGACATCGTCATGACCGACGACGTGTACGAGCCCCCGGAGCTGATCGAACTCGGCGACTTCGCCGACCTCACCCGCGGCTTCGACATCGGCAACCAGTCCGACGTCCACGGCTACTACCTCGCCCCCTGAGGACCGGGCCGTGAACGGTCACCGGCGGACCCGGTTCGTGGTCCTGCCGGACACCGACGCCGGAGCCGCGGTGGCCGCGGCGCGGGGCACGGCCGAGCGCCGTGCCCTGCACCACCCCAGCGGACGCCCCTGGATCCTCGGCCACTGGCCGGACGACGAACCGGTCACCGCCCAGGCCGGACCGGTCGCGCTGGCCGTGTTCGGCACCTGCGACACCGACGCCCACCACCTGCGCCGCAGCGCCGCCCGCATCCGCGACCCGTACGACGCCCTCGCCCTCGCCGCCGACCTGGCCGGCAGCTTCCACCTGATCGCCACCGTGCACGGCACCGTCGCCGCCCGCGGCACACTGTCCGGACTGCACCGCCTGCACCTGGCCGAGATCGACGGCGTCCCCGTCCTCGCCGACCGGGCCGACACCCTCGCCGCGACGGGCGGTGTTGCGGAAGAACGGCCGGTCCGGGGCGTGGGTGGCCAGGACGATCACGTCCGGCCGCAGCACCGAGTAC
>NZ_JBIVVI010001257.1:0-2521 GCF_044757675.1 Kitasatospora sp. NPDC091257 | reverse complement strand
GCGCAGCCACCCTCCACCCTCAGGAGCCCCGGATGACGACGCCCGCCGGACCACTGGTCTTCGTGCAGTTCTACCTCGACTGTCTCTCCCACGCCTCGTACCTCGTCGGTGACCGCACCACCGGCCGGGCCGTCGTGGTCGACCCCCAGCGCGACGTCCGCGAGTACCTCGCCGCCGCCGAACAGCACGGACTGACCATCGAGCGGGTCATCGAGACCCACATCCACGCGGACTTCCTCTCCGGTCACCTGGAACTCGCCGAGCGCACCGGCGCGCGCATCTCCTACGGCTCCGCCGCCGTGCTCGACTTCGACACCGACCCCCTGGGCGACGGCGAGCGGATCGGACTCGGCGAGGTCGACCTGGAGATCCTGCACACCCCGGGCCACACCCCGGAGTCGATCTGCGTCGTCGTGCGCGAACACGCCGGTGACGCCGTCCCGTTCGGTGTGCTCACCGGCGACACGCTGTTCATCGGCGACGTCGGCCGCCCCGACCTGCTCAGCTCGCGCGGCCGGTCCGCCGAGGAGATGGCCCGCCTGCTGTACCGCTCCACCCGGGCCCTGCTGACCCTCCCCGACGACACGCGCGTCCACCCGGCGCACGGCGCCGGCTCGGCCTGCGGCAAGAACCTCTCCACCGAGCTGAGCTGCACGATCGGCAACCAGCGCCGCGGCAACTACGCCCTGGCCGACATGACCGAGGACGAGTTCGTCGCCGTGGTGACCGCCGGCCAGCCCGCCGCGCCGGCCTACTTCGCGTTCACCTCGGTGCGCAACCGCCAGGCCCGTCCGGTCCTGGACGAGGACACCCCCGTCCCGCCGCTCACCCCGGAGGCGTTCCTCCAGGCCCGGGCGGGCGGCGCCACCGTGCTGGACACCCGGGATCCGGAGGCGTTCGCCGCCGCCCACCTGCACGGCGCGGTCAACATCCCCCTCGGCGGCCGGTTCGCCGAACTCGCCGGCCAGGTGCTCGACGCCCAGGACGCCGTCATCCTGTGCGGCGACCCGGACACGGCGACCGAGGCCCGGACCCGCCTGGCCCGGATCGGCTTCGACCGCGTCCTGGGCGCCCTGGGCACCGCCGTCGAGGCGATCGACGCCGCGCACCTGACCTCGGTCGCGCGCGTGGACGCCGACGACCTCGTCCGCTCCCTCGCCGGTCAACTCGTCGAGGGCGAAGCCGACTTCATGCTGCTGGACGTACGTGGCCCGGGCGAGACGCAGGACAAGGGCACCCTCCCCGGCGCCCGGCTCCTCCCGCTGCCCGAACTGCTCGCCCGCCTGGGCGAACTGCCGACCGATCAGCCGCTGACCGTGATCTGCGCGGGCGGCAACCGCTCCTCGGTGGCCGCGTCCGTGCTGCGCGCCCGCGGCTTCGAGGCCGTCGACCTGCGCGGCGGCTTCGCCGCCTGGAACGGCGAGGTCGTGCGCCCCGCCGACCGGGCCGCGGACGGCGTCACGGCGTGAGCGTCCTGATCACCGCTCTGCTCTGTGGAGCCGTGGTCGGCGTCGCCCTCGGCGCGCTGGGCGGCGGCGGGGGAGTGCTCGCGGTCCCGGCCCTGGTGTACCTGCTGGGCCTGTCGCCCTCCGACGCCGGGACCACCAGCCTGGTCATCGTCACCGCCACCTCCGTCACCGCGCTGACCCGCCACGCGGGCAGCGGCACCGTCCAGTGGCGCACCGGCGCACTGTTCGCCGCGGCCGGCGTGCTTCCCGCCATCGGGGCGTCCGTGCTCGCCCACCGCATCCCGCAGCCGGTGCTGACCTCCGCGTTCGCCGTCCTGGCCGCGCTGGCCGCCGCGGTGATGCTGCGCGGCGCCCGAAGCGGCGCCCGAAGCGCGCGGCGCGTGCCGGCCGGGGCGGCCCGGGAGGGCGGGGAGGGCGGGGAGGCCGCGGACGGCGGCGCCGCTCCGTCCACGAAACCGGCCGGCCGAGACGGGCACCTGGGCACGGTCGCGGCCGGCGCGGGCCTCGGGGCGGTGACCGGCCTGCTGGGAGTCGGCGGCGGCTTCCTCGCGGTGCCCGCGCTGGTGTCGGTGCTCCGGCTGCCGATGCGCAAGGCCGTCGGTACCAGCCTGGTCGTCATCGTCGTCAACTCGGTGGTCTCCCTCGGCACCCGCCTGACGGTCACGGACATCTCCGTCGACCCGGCGGTCTTCGGGCCGTTCGTGGGCGCCGCCGTCCTCGGCGCCTGGGACGGCAAGCGACTGGCGGCCAAGCTCTCCGGCGCGGCACTGCAGCGGGCCTTCGCCGTCGTCCTGCTCGCGGTGGCCGCCTTCATGGTGATCGGCGCCCTCGCCTGACGGCCTCCGCGCGAGCGCGGCGACCGCTGCCCGGACACCTCGGGTCCGGACGGCGGTCGCCTTCCGCCGGTCGCCACCCGGCGATGCCCGGCAGGCACCGATTTTGTGCTGTTCCCCCGAAGGTACGTACATTCACCTCGTGTCCCGCACCACCCACCCGACCCCTGACTCCCAGGAGGGCGCCGTGACCTCCGCGCCCGATCCCGGTCCCGGTCC
>NZ_JBIVVI010001256.1:0-2523 GCF_044757675.1 Kitasatospora sp. NPDC091257 | reverse complement strand
GGAGGGGCTGTCCAGGGCGAGCCGGACCCCCTCGGCGGCCAGGGCACGGTGCAGCGCGCGGTCGGGGAGCCGGGTGAGGTGGCCGAGGACGATCCGGTCGGGCCGGACCCCGTGCCGGTCGTGCAGCAGGTGCAGGACCCGGAGCGGAGCGCCGTCGGCTTCGAGGTGGACGGCGATCGGGGCACCGGTGGCGTGGTGGGCCTCGGCCGCCGCGGCCATCGTCCACCGGGTGTGCCGGCTCACGGGCCCCGGATCGCCCGCGACCTTGATCAGCCCGGCCCGGACGCCCTCGGGCGCGCCGGGCAGACCGGTGGTGAGTTCGGCGACGAAGCGTTCCGCGAGATCGGCGTACGCGCCGGGGCGCTCGGCCGGGCCGCCGTCGACGTCCGGGAAGAAGCCCGGCGCGTAGTGGACCGCCTGGTGCGCGCCGGTAGCGGCGACGACGTGGACGCCGGTGGCGAGGGAGAGCGCGGCGAGGGAGTCCGCGCCCCGGCCCAGGCCGAGCGGGGTCCACTGGACGAGGGCACGGCCACCGGCGGCGGCGTAGGCCCGCAGGACGTCCTCGGCGGCGGCCGGATCGTCCAGCTCCTGGCCGGGGAGCAGCGGGCTGCGGATGAAGAGGTGGTCGTGGGAGTCGGTGACCCCGAGGTCGGCGGGGTCCAGGTCGCCGAGGACGGTGCGGACGGTGCGGACGGTGCGGACGGTGCGGCTCATGCGTCGGCCTCCGGGGTGGTGCTCCCGGCGACGGTCTCCACCGCGGCCTCGGGGCCAGTTCCGGTCCCGGCCTTGGCCTCGGCCCTGGCCGCGGCGTCCGCGAAGGCGGCGGTGGCGACGCGCAGGCCGGCCAGCGCCTTGGGGAGACCGACGTACGGCGCGAGGTGGACGATGACCTCGGTGATCTCCGCCTCCGTCAGGCCGATCCGTCGGCTGTAGCGGACGTGGTCGGCCAGCTGCGGCTCGACGCCGCCGAGTGCGGTGAGCGCGGCCAGGTTCGCGATCTGGCGGTCGCGCAGGGCGAGTCCGGGACGCTGGTAGGTACCGCCGAAGAGGCTGGTGACGATCCAGTCGGGGAAGCCGGGGGCGAGGGCGTCCAGGCCCCCGAGCGTGGTGGCGGCGCCGGGACCCGCGAGTTCGGCGAGCAGGGCGTAACCGGCCGTGCGGTCGGTCGGGGCCGGGGTGAGGTCGGTGCCGGTGGGAACGGTCGCGGGGGACATCGGGGCGGTGGGTCCTTTCACCAGTGGCGGCCGGCCGGCAGCCGGTCGAGTTCGGGGCGGGACAGGTGCAGCACCTGGTAACGGACGCCGGGCTCGTCCTCGGGGGCCGGGCCGTGCCAGAGGGCGAAGCGGAGCAGCTCCCAGCGGCTCGGGTCGACGGCCACGGCAGCGGTGTGCAGGGCCGGGTGCGTGGGCAGGTCGGCGAGCGCCCGCTCGACGGCCTCGGCCGGGTCGGCGGATTCCGGCAGCCGTACGGTCTCCCGGGTGGCGGTGGTCGGCGGCGCGGCCGCCTCCTCCGTTGGCGACGCCGCCTCCGAGGCCGATGTCGAGGCCGAGGCCGCCGAGGTTCCTGACGCGCCGCGGGTCAGGCCCGCGCCCAGCCAGTGCCGGACGGCGGGGCGGCCGAAGTCGGCGCTCAGGCCGCGGAATCCCGGCCCCCAGAGGAAACCGTTCATGCCCTCGACGGTGCGCCAGAGGTAGAACGGCGCGTACTGGTTGACGGGCGAGCCCTGTCGGCCGCGCTCGCGGACCAGATAGGCCTTGAGGCCGAGGCCCGGGTGCGCGTCGAGCAGGTGGCCCTTGTCGGCGACGCGCTTGCGGATGACGCCCATGTCGTAGTCGGCGGGCAGGGTGATCTCGTACTGCATCGCGTGCACGGCTGGGCTCCTCGGGTTCGACGGGTCCGGCAGGCAGGCGGGCTGCCGGCCGGGCGGACTTGGCGGGTCAGGCCGTGCGGTGTGCCGCGAGCAGGCCGAGGGCGCCACGAACGGCCCGGTCAAACGGCTCGGCGCTGTCGGCGGCACGGGCCAGGACGTAGCAGCCCTGGACGACGGCGACCACGGCGGCGGCGGTGTCGGCCGGGTCGAGGCCGGGGGCGAACTCGCCGTCCGCCTGGCCGTCGGCGATCAGTCCGGCGATCCGGCCGCGCAGCCAGTCGAAGGTCTCCTCGACGGGCGCGCGCAGGAGCGGGTCGGCGACCACGTCCGGGTCCTGGGCCATCCGGCCGATCCGGCAGCCGCGCAGGACGTCACGGTCGCGCTGCAGGTAGGCGGCGATCCGGTCGTAGGCGCTGCCGGGGGCGGCGAGGTCGGCCTCGGCGACGCCGCGCATCTGCTCGGCGCTGCGGCGCAGGGCGACGGCCGCGAGGTCGGGCTTGCCGGCGAAGTGGTGGTACATGCTGCCCTGGCCGACCCCGGAGCGCTGCTGGATGGCCTTGGGGCTGGTTCCGACGTAGCCGCGCTCCCAGAGGAGGGCCTGGGTGCTCTCGATGAGGCGGTCCTGGGTGCTCATGCGGACCACTGTACATACC
>NZ_JBIVVI010001255.1:0-2528 GCF_044757675.1 Kitasatospora sp. NPDC091257 | reverse complement strand
CCGATCTCACCCACCCGCACCGCCCGCCCCCTTCCCACCACGCCCGAAGGGACGCACAGCCATGTCCGTACCCGGATTCCCGTCACCCGTCGCCGAGTTGGCCGCGGACCGGTTGGCCGCCGGCGGGCTGGTCGCCGAGAGACTGGCGGCCGGCACCTGGAACGACGCGGCCGTCAAGTTCGGCAACACCTTCGGCGCCGTCGCCGGCTTCCTCGGCATCCTGCTGGTGGTCTTCCTGGTCGCCGGCCGGGCCCGGGGCCGCCTGGCCCGTCCGCTGGCGGTCGCGGTGTTCCTCGGCCCGGCGGTGCTGCTGCTGGCCGTCGGCCTGGTCGTGCCGCTGGTCCGCACGGTCTACCTCAGCCTCCAGAACGACGACGGCACCCGGTTCGTCGGCGGTGAGAACTTCGGCTGGGCCCTCACCTCCGACTCGGTGCAGAAGGTGCTGGTCAACACGCTGCTCTGGCTGGTGGTCGCGCCGTTGGCGGCGACCGGGCTGGGGCTGGTACTGGCGCTGCTGGTGGACCGGATGCGCGGCCAGTCGGTGTACAAGTCGCTGATCTTCATGCCGATGGCGATCTCGCTGGTCGGCGCGTCGATCATCTTCAAGTTCGTCTACGAGTCGCGCGGTCCGGGCCAGCCGCAGATCGGTCTGCTCAGCCAGCTCGCCGTCGCGGTGGGCTGGGACGATCCGCCGAACTGGCTGCTCTCGCAGCCGCTGAACACCTTCCTGCTGATGGCGGTGATGGTCTGGGTGCAGACCGGCTTCGCGATGGTGGTGCTGTCGGCGGCGATCAAGGCGATCCCGGACGAGGTCGTGGAGGCGGCCCGGCTGGACGGCGCGAGCGGGGTGCGGCTGTTCTGGTACGTCACCGTGCCGATGATCCGCACCACGGTGATGGTCGTCCTGACCACGGTCATGATCATCACCCTGAAGGCCTTCGACATCGTCCGCACCATGACCGGCGGCAACTTCGGCACCCAGGTGCTGGCCAACGAGATGTACTCGCAGTCCTTCGTGCAGTTCAACTCCGGGCGGGGCAGTGCCCTCGCGGTGCTCCTCTTCCTCGCGGTGCTGCCGCTGGTGGCCTACAACATCCTGCAGCTGCGGAAGGAGCGTGAGGTCCGGTGACCGGGACGGACGGCCGGGAGGGGACGGCGAAGGCGGTGCGGACGGAGGGGATGGTGCGGCCGGCCGGTGCGGTGCGGCCGGTGCGGAAGGCCTTCAGCAGTCCGCTGGCCTCGGTGTTCGTGATCGCGATGACGGTGCTCTGGACGGTTCCGACGCTGGGTCTGCTGGTGACCTCGCTGCGGCCCAAGCAGGACGTGACCGCCAGCGGCTGGTGGAACGCCTTCCTCCACCCCGACCTCGGCCTCGGCAACTACCACTCGGTGCTGTTCGAGGGCGGATCCGGGGCCTCCACCGGCCTGATGCCCTTCCTGGTCAACTCGCTGGCGATCAGCATCCCGGCGACGGTCTTCCCGCTGGCACTGGCGGCGATGGCGGCGTACGCGCTGGCCTGGGTGCGGTTCCGGGGGAGCGACGCGGTCTTCTTCACGGTGTTCGCGCTCCAGGTGGTGCCGCTCCAGATGGCGCTGATCCCGCTGCTGCGGCTGTTTGCCGGCGGCGCGCACCTGGGCGCGCTGACGCTGATTCCGGCGGTGGACCTGAAGGGCAGCTACGCGCCGGTCTGGCTGGCGCACACCATGTTCGCGCTGCCGCTGGCGGTGTTCCTGCTGCACAACTTCATCGCCCAGCTGCCGCGCGACCTGATGGAGGCCGCGGTGGTGGACGGCGCCTCGCACTTCAAGATCTTCCGCTCCATCGTGCTGCCGCTATGCACCCCGGCGCTGGCCTCGTTCGCGATCTTCCAGTTCCTGTGGGTCTGGAACGACCTGCTGGTGGCGCTGACCTTCGCGGGCGGCACGCCGGAGGTGGCGCCGATGACGGTGCGGCTGGCGCAGCTGTCCGGCTCGCTCGGCGGGCGCTGGGAGCTGCTGACGGCCGGGGCGTTCCTGTCGATCGTCGTGCCGCTGATCGTCTTCTTCAGTCTCCAGCGGTACTTCGTTCGCGGGCTGCTGGCCGGGTCGGTGAAGGGGTAGCGAGGGAGTCCTTGGTGGTGAGGGCGTTCTGAACGCGTTCAGAGCTGACTTTTGAACCTGTTCAGAATGGTCTACAGTCGGCAGCGGCCGGGGCGCCGAGAACGCCCGCCGGTGGACCGCCCGACGGGTGGCCTCCGCATGCCCGCCGACCACTGAGGGGGACTCATGTCAGGTCCGTCCGTTCCCGCCGCGTCCGATTCGCCCGGTTCGCTCGGTTCACCTGGCTCGCTCTGCTCCACCGGTTCGACCCAGCCGCAGGGGGCGACCGAGGCGTCGGGGGCGACCGGGGTTCCGGGCCTGTCCGGGGCGACCGAGGAGGCCGGGGTGGCCGGCCCGACCGAGCCGCACAACCCCTATGACGCGTACGACCCGTACGGCCCGTACCGTGCGACGGGCCCCGGCCCGCAGGGACCGCAGGGACCGCAGGG
>NZ_JBIVVI010001254.1:0-2529 GCF_044757675.1 Kitasatospora sp. NPDC091257 | reverse complement strand
GCCTGCTGTTCGCCTACCTGAACCAGGCCGCCGCGATGTTCGAGTCCAAGTACGCGTCGCGGGAGGACATCGGCGCCGCGGTGGGTGAGCTGCGGGTGTTGCGGGCGCCTTGCGCGGCGCCGCCACCGTGGCTGCGGACGCGGTCGAGGAACGCTCAAGGACTCGGCTCGCGGTGAACGCTCGTACTCGCCGGGGGCCCGGCGTGCTGCTCACCCGCGCGCCGGCCCCCGTCTGTCGAAGGACTCGAAGGGGAAGGGCCGGAGCGTGGACCTGCGGTACTGGCTGCCGAGGGCGGCCGAGGTGGCCGAGCGGTGGGGCGAGCGGTTCGGGCCGCTGCGGCCGCACCCCTCGCACCTGGTGGACGAGGCGGACTTCGCCGCCGCGTTCGAGCGCTTCGCCAAGCGCCTGGAGCACAACTACCCGTTCTTCCACCCGCGTTACGCCGGGCAGATGGTCAAGCCCCCGCACCCGGCGGCGGTGGTGGGCTACCTGACGGCGATGCGCTTCAACCCCAACAACCACGCCTACGAGGGCGGGCCGGCCACCAACGACATGGAACGCGAGTGCGTCGCGCAGCTCGCCGCCATGTTCGCGCTGCCCGCGCACGTGGGCCACCTGACCAGCAGCGGCACCATCGCCAACCTGGAGGCGCTGTACGTGGCGCGCCAGAGCCACCCCGGCCTCGGCGTCGCCCACAGCGCCCAGGCCCACTACACCCACAGCCGGATGTGCCACGTCCTGGGCGTCGAGAGCCACGCGGTGGCGGCCGACGCCGAGGGCCGGATGGACGTCGGCGCGCTGGAGGAACTGCTGCGCACCGGGCGGGTGGGCACGGTGGTGGTCACCTGCGGCACCACCGGGCCCGGCGCCGTCGACCCGGTGCACGAGATCCTCCCGCTGGCCCGCCGCTACGGGGCGCGGGTGCACGTGGACGCCGCCTACGGCGGGTTCTTCGCGCTGCTGGCCGCCGACGACGCGCTCGCGGCCTCGCTCGGGGTGGACACCGCGCCGTGGCGGGCCGTCGCCGGCTGCGACTCGGTGACCGTCGACCCGCACAAGCACGGCCTGCAGCCCTACGGCTGCGGGGCGGTGCTGTTCGCCGACCCCGGCATCGGGCGGCACTTCGCCCACGACTCCCCGTACACCTACTTCACCGACGCCGAACTGCACCTGGGCGAGATCAGCCTGGAGTGCTCGCGCGCCGGGGCCTCGGCCGCCGCGCTGTGGCTGACCCTGCAGCTGCTGCCGCTCACCCCCGAGGGCCTGGGCGCGGGGCTGGCCGCGAGCCGGCGCGCCGCCCTGGCCTGGGCCGAACTGATCGACGCCAGCGAGGAGTTGACGCTGCACCAGCGGCCGCAGCTGGACATCCTCACCTACTTCCCCACCGTCCCCGGGACGCCGGCGCCCGCGCTGTCGGCGATCGACGCCGCCAGCGAGCACGTCCTGCGCCGGGGCATGGCCGACGAGCGGGACCCCGTCTACCTGAGCGTGCTGCGCGTGGACGCCGCCGACTTCACCCGCCGCCACCCCGGCGTGCGCGCGGACGCGGGCGGGGCCCGGGTGCTGCGCAGCGTGCTGATCAAGCCGGAGGCGGAGGAGTGGGTGGAGCCGCTGCACGCGCGGGTCACCGCCCTGGCCGCCGCGGCCGCCGCGGCCGGTGCGGCCATCCGACCGTCACCCGACGCGGCCGGTACGGGCGGTGCGGCCGCCGCATCCCGTGCGGCCGAGGTGACCGCCGCACCCGGTACCACCGATACGACCGATGTGACCGTTGACCCGCCTTCCCCTTCGTCCGCCCCCTCGTTCGAGGAGAGTGCCCGTTGACCACCACCACCGCCCTGCCCGCCGCCGCGGGCACCGCCCTGCGGCCCGCCGTACGGCCCGTCGTGCGCCCGGCCCGCCCGGGCGAGGAGGACGCCCTCGCCCACGTGCTCGCCGCCGCCTTCGCCGACGACGCGCTGATGCTCTGGGCCTTCCCCGACCCCGGCCACCGCGCCCGCGTGATGCCCGCCTTCTTCCGCGTCCACGTCGAACAGTGCCTGGCCCACCGGGGCGCCCTGGTCGCCCACCGGGCCACCACCGGTGACGACACCGCGCAGGACGGCGAGCCGCTGGGGGCGCTGCTGTTCCTGCCGCCCGGCCACTGGGACGACCCCGGCCCGAAGGACGGCGCCGCCGCCCTGGCCCTCGCCGAGGCGATCGACGCCGCCGGCCACGACGGGCCCGCCCGCCGCCTGGCCGCCATCGCCCGCCTGCAGACCCTGCGCCACCCGCGCCACCGCTCCCACCACTACCTCGCCTTCGTCGGCGTGCACCCCGACGCCCGCCGCACCCGCACCGGCCGGGCCCTGCTGCACGCCTTCCTCGCCGAGGTCGACGCCACCGGCCAGGCCGCCTACGCCGAGACCAGCTCCCCCGGCGGGGCCCACCTGCTCGCCGGCGGCGGCTTCACCCGCTTCGGCGAGGCCATCGCCCTGCCCGGCGGCGGCCCCCGCCTGGCCCCGGTGTGGCGGGGGCCCCGATGACCGC
>NZ_JBIVVI010001253.1:0-2542 GCF_044757675.1 Kitasatospora sp. NPDC091257 | reverse complement strand
CATGGCCCGCCAGCCCCCGGGCCGGCCCCGCACCGCGCCCGACGTCAGGCCCGGGGCGGGTCCACCGCGAAGAGCTGCTCCTCGACGTGGTCCAGGGCGACGCGCAGGGCGCCCATCGCCACCACCTCCGAACCGAGGGCCGCCAGGGCGACCTCCGGGGCGCGCAGGGTGAACTGGGACAGGCGTTCGCGCAGCGGGTCCAGGACCCCGTCGAGGCCGGCCGCCCAGCCGCCGATCACCACCAGCTGCGGGTCGATGGCGAGGACCAGCGCGGCGACGCCCTGGACGAGGCGGGTGAGGAAGCGGTCCATGGCGACCTTGGCGACCTCGTCGCCCTCCCGGGCCAGCCGCAGCACGCGGGCCACGGCGGCCTCGTCCAGCGGGTTGAGGGGTTTTCCGGTGGTGGACAGCAGCCGCTCGGGGGTGACCTCCTGGCCGAGCAGGTGCAGGGCGCCGATCTCGCCGGCCGCGCCGCCGAACCCGCGGTGCAGCCTGCCGCCGATGAGGGAGCCGGCGCCGGGGCTGAGGCCGGCCATCACGAAGACGACGTCGTCGGCGCCGACCGCCGCCCCCTGCCAGTGCTCGGCGATGGCGGCCAGGTTGGCGTCGTTCTCGATCAGGACCGGGCAGCGGAAGGAGCGCCGCAGCCGGGCCCCGAGGTCGAGCCCGGTCCAGCCGGGCATCGCGGTGCCCAGCTGGACGGTGCCCTCGCGGTCCACGATGCCGGGGGTGCCGATGCCGACCGACCACAGGTTGTCCCGGGAGATGCCGGCCTTGCGCAGCACCTCGGCGACGGCGGTGCGGACGGCGGCGAGCCGGTCCTCGGCGTCGAGGGTCTCGTCGACCGGCTTGAAGTGACTGCCCACCACCTCGCCGGTGAGGTCGGCCAGGATGACCCGGATGTCGTGCACGCCGATCTCGATGCCGAGGATGTGCCCGGCCTCGGCGCGGAAACGGAACCAGCGGGCCGGGCGGCCGCGGCGGCCGGGGCCCGGCTGGCCCTCCTCCCGCGGCTGCTCCACCTCGGCGACCAGCCGGGTCTCGACCAGACCCTCGATCACGCCCTCGACGGTCGGGCGGGAGAGCCCGGTCTCGCCGACGAGCTGAGTGAGGGTCACGGAGTGGCCGTTGCGCAGCGCCCGGAGCGTGACCGCCGCGTTGATCCGCCGCAGCAGCGAGGAGTCTCCTCCGGTGAGCCGATCCGCCAATGCGATGCCCTTCGCCGTTCGCGCGACTGCCCTGGCGCGCGGTGTCGAGTGCGCGGTGCCCACCGAGTGGCCCGCGGGGGTGCACCCCCGGAGAACGCGGCACGGCGGCAGGGGGCCGCCTGCGCGAGGGCCGGAGGACATGCGGAGCCTACCCGGGGACGGAGCCGGGCGGCGAGGATCCTCGCAGCTCATCCAGGCTTCGGTATCGAAATGGTACGGATCGGGTGGCGGTGCGTGATCCGGACTTCACCGCTCGGCCACGGTGGGCGGGTGGGCGAGCCGCCGGGACAGCACCGACGGGAGGGAACGCTCCGACAGCAGCGAGCCGAGGCCGCGCCGGGAGCCGGCCGACAGGACACTGAGGGTGGAGCAGGCCGAGCCGATCGAGCCGAGGGAGAGGACGGATCCGATCGAGCCGATGGACAGCACCGACCCGATCGAGCCGATGGACAACACCGAGCCGATCGAGCCGAGGGAGAGGACGGATCCGATCGAGCCGGTCGACAGCACCGACCCGATCGAGCCGATCGACCGGACGGACACGATGGAGCCGATCGAGCGGAGGGAGCCGATGGACCCGCGGGCGGGTCGGGCCGGAGGCGCGGAAGTGGTCATGACCCTTGAGAGTAGCCAGCCGCACCCCCGGGCGTCCGTCAGTCCACCCGGGCCGCGAACAGCCGCTGCCCCAGCAGTGCCATCGGGTGCTCGTCCTCCGGCAGGGTCAGCACGGTCGGGCAGCCCGCGGCGGTCAGTGCGGCCCGCCAGTGCTCCGCCGGGCGGCCGGTGGGGCCGTGGGCGTCGCCGGTGATCAGCAGGTCGAGCTGTTCGGCGGTGGGCGCGAGCAGCAGCAGCCGGCCGCCGGGGGAGAGCAGCCGGACCAGGGCCGTCACCTCCTGCTCCGGTTCTCCGGCCACGGTGGCGGCCACGGTCGGAGCCGAAGCCGAAGCCGGAGCAACCGTCGGAGCCGGAGCCGGAGCCGAAGCCGGAGCAACCGTCGGAGCCGGAGCCGGAGCCGGAGCCGAAGCAACCGTCGGAGCCGGAGCAAAAGCCGGAGCAAAAGCCGGAGCCGCTGTCACCGTGGCGACGACGACGTCGTAGCGCCCGCCGTCGGGAACGGCGTGGTGCTCGACGGCGTGCCGGGGCCGAGTGGCGGCGGCGAGGGCGCGGGCGACGGCGGGTTCGCCGCCCTCGGGGTCGAGTTCGAGCACGCGCAGCGGCCCGGGCCCCTGGTGGGCTTCGGCGGTGCCGCGCACCAGCGCGCCGAGGGCGGCGCCGAGGTAGCCGAGGGCGGCGGCCCGGCGGACCGGGGTGGCGGCCGGCCGGGGGGCCTCCTG
>NZ_JBIVVI010001252.1:0-2547 GCF_044757675.1 Kitasatospora sp. NPDC091257 | reverse complement strand
GTCGAGGTGGGGGGCTCGCCCCGAGTTCGTGGCGGCACCGGACGGGATCTGGCGGGAGCCGGGGGTGACGCGAACTCCGGGCCCGGAGCGGTCCGCCGGAACGGACGGTCGACCCGCCCCACGGTGCGCGCGCGGGCCTCCCGCTGCTCCGCGACCCGCCCGCTCCCCTGTCCACGTCGTGTCGCGGCCTGCGCTATCGAGCCGCTATGCGACTTGGGCAAGATCGACGTCGCAGGTCCGGTGGCGGTACACGCCGGGCATGACGAAGGCGTCCCGGTCGGCGCGCGACCCGTGGGAGCGGGCCCCCGCCACGGTCCGGCGACTGATGGTCCTGCTCGCCGTGAAGGAGTCCGAAGACACGATGGCGCACCCCGACGGTACGGAAGCATCGCTGCTGTGGACACTGGCAGGCAGCGGCAAGGAGTCGCTGGCGGCCGGCGCGCGCGGCCTGCACGCGTACCTGGCCGGTCGTGACGACTGGAGCCCCCAGGACATCGCGTTCACCCTCGCGCGCACCGCTTCCGAGGGGAGCCGGCGGGCGGCACTGGTGGCGGACGGCCGCGACGGGTTCCTGCGGAGGCTGGACGCGCTCGCCGACGGCAGGAGCATGCCCGGCCTGGTGGAGGGTGCCGCAGCGGTAGGCCGCCGGGTCGCCTTCGTGTTTCCCGGACAGGGCGCGCAATGGCCCCGGATGGCGGTGGACCTGCTGGACACCTCCGCAGTGTTCCGCGACCGGATGGACGCGTGCGCGCAGGCCCTGGAACCGTTCGTCGACTGGTCGCCGATCGACGTGCTCCGCGACCCGGACGCGCCGGGCGCGCCCGCCGCGGACCGGGCCGACGTGGTGCAGCCCCTGCTGTTCGCCGTGACGGTGTCGCTCGCCGAGCTGTGGCGCTTCCACGGCGTGGAACCGGCCGCCGTGCTCGGGCACAGCGTCGGCGAGGTCACCGCCGCCGCGGTCAGCGGCGCGCTGTCCCTGGACGACTCCGCGCGGGTGGTTGCCCTGTGGAGCCAGGCCCAGGCGACCCTGGCCGGGCAGGGCGACATGGTCTCCGTCATGGCCCCGGCCGACGAGGTCGAGCCGCGGCTGCGCGGCTGGGACGGCCGCCTCGTCGTCGCCGCGCACAACGGTCCGCGGTCCGTGATCGTCTCCGGTGACCGCGACGCCGCGGCCGAATTCCTCGCCGACCTGGCCGCGGAAGGGGTGCACGCACGGCGGATCGCGGTGGGCCTGGCCGCGCACTCCCCCCACATCGACGCGATCATCCCCCGGATGCGCGCCGACCTCGCACCGATCCGGCCCCGCGCACCGCGGCTGCCCTACTACTCCGGACTGACCGGCGGACGACTGGGCGCCCCGGTCCTGGACGCCGACTACTGGTGCCGCAACCTGCGCAACACGGTCAGGTTCCACGAGGCGGCCGGCGCCCTGCTGCGGGACGGGTACGGCGTCCTGCTGGAGGTCAGTCCGCACACCGTGCTGACCTCCGCCCTCACGGACTGCGCGGAGGAACACGGCGCGCAGGCCGCCGTCCTCGGGACGCTGCGCCGGGACCAGGACGGTCCGGGCCGGTTCCTGGCCTCGCTCGGTGACCTGTACGTGTGCGGTGCCGCCCCGGGACGGGAAGCGCCGCCCGCCGGGCAGCACGCCCGGGCACCGGAACTGCCGGCGGCCGTCCTGGCGGCGCTCGCGGAGCCCGGCCCGGCCGACGCGGGCGGCGGCCGGGAGGTCGGCCGCGCGTTCCGCGCGGAGCTGGCCGGAATGGACGCCCCGGAACGGCGCGCCGCGCTGGCACGGCTGGTGGACGAGGAGATCGCCGCGGTGACCGGGCGGTCCGAACCGGTCCCCGCCGACGTGGCCTTCCTCGACCTGGGATTCGACTCCGTCACCGCCGTGGAGCTGCGCAACCGGCTGAGCGCGGCGACGGCGCTGCGCATCCCGGCGACGGCCGTCTTCGACTGCCCGACCCCGGCGGCCCTGGCCGCGTACCTCAGCGCCCGGATCCGCGGCGACCGGCCGGACGGGAGTACGGATGCGGTCGAGCCGGTGCGGCGGGCCGCGGACGACGACCCCGTGGTGATCGTCGGCATGGGCTGCCGCTACCCCGGCGGGGTCGGCAGCCCCGACGAACTCTGGGAGCTGGTGTCGGCGGGCGCTGACGCCGTCTCCGCGCTGCCCGACGACCGCGGCTGGGACACTGCCGGACGGTACGACCCCGCACCGGGCACACCAGGCCGGTTCTACCAGCGGGAGGCGGGTTCGCTCGCCGGAGCGGCTGACTTCGACGCGGAGTTCTTCGGCATCTCGCCGCGCGAGGCGCTGGCCATGGACCCGCAGCAGCGGCTGCTGCTGGAGACCACCTGGGAGGCGCTGGAGCGGGCCGGGATCGACCCGTCCACCCTGCGGCGGACCCCGACGGGCGTCTACGTCGGGGCGATGACCATGGACTACGGCCCCTCCCTCGAACAGGGCGCCGACGAGGGCGGCCACCTGCTCACCGGCAACACCGGGAGCGTCGCGTCGGGCCGCCTGGCCTACTTCTTCGG
>NZ_JBIVVI010001251.1:0-2548 GCF_044757675.1 Kitasatospora sp. NPDC091257 | reverse complement strand
TATAACTCCCGGGCCGGCCCGGTAATTGGGGGCGGGCACGACGGGCGCCGTTAGTGGGGGGGGCCGACTTCCTGCGCACCCGGCTGCGCTCCGCGGGGGGTTGACCTGCGGAGCGCCGGGTTGACCCGACCGTGTCCCGGTGCGGGCGGGGCGCGTTGGGTGGGTGTGAGTGGATTCGGGTGGCTGCCGGTGCCGGAACGGCAGCCGAGTGAGGAAACGATCCTGCCCGGCACTCCGGACAGGCCGCCGGAACAGCCGTCGCCACCCGCGACGACGGAGCCGCGGGTGCCGACGGAATGGCCGGTGACGGAGCCGCGGGTGACGGAACGGCCGGTGCCGGAACCCGGCCCGGAAGCGCCCATCTACGCCGAGCTGGCCCGGCGCTGGCAGGCCGAGGGGCGGGCCGTCCCCGGGCTGCCCGATCCCGTCTGGGAGGCGCTGGCCGCACCGGCGGCCCGGGACCGGCCGGCGGTGCCCGGCCCGGGCCGGAGCCCCGAGCCGGGCACCGGGTGGAACCCGCCCGCGGGCCCGGAGCGGAGTCCGGGCCCGGGACACTGATCCACTCGGCCGGATCGCCGACACGCGCGGATACCCCGACGGGGGAACCGTGCGGTCGTCGGACTATCCCAGGAGAGTGGTCCTCAGCCAGGGGACGATCAGCGCCATCGCCTCGCCGAACCTCGAAATGGCGCAGTGCCCGGTGTCCGGGATCAGCTCGGCCCGGGTGTCGCGGCGGCCGGCGAACACCAGGGTGTCGTGCCGCGGGACGTGGACGTCGTCGGCGCCGTTGAGCACCAGCATCGGCGCCTGGTCGTCCCGGTCCAGCAGCGGGCGCAGACCGAAGGAGCCGAAGGCCCGGCCCAGGGCCGCCC
The DNA here is from genome assembly GCF_044757675.1 of Kitasatospora sp. NPDC091257. Classification (NCBI taxonomy): domain Bacteria; kingdom Bacillati; phylum Actinomycetota; class Actinomycetes; order Kitasatosporales; family Streptomycetaceae; genus Kitasatospora; species Kitasatospora sp. NPDC091257. The sequence goes on along the minus strand of NZ_JBIVVI010001251.1, from coordinate 1,676 downwards.
GGTCCGGTGCCGCGTCGAAGCCCAGGGCGTTGCCCACGATGCCGTCCATGCCGAAGTCGAAGCCGCGGTCCGGGTCGAAGGAGTGCTCGACGGGGCCGCCGAGCACCACCGCCGCGTCCACGGCACCGGTCAGCCCGGTGCGCGCGGAGTAGTAGCCGCCCATCGAGATGCCGAAGTGGCCGACCCGGCCGTCGCCGAGCGTACGGGCGAAGGCGATCAGGCCCTCGATCACCTCGGTGCCGCCGTCCGGGGTCATCGGCAGGTGGGAGGTCTCGCCGGTGCCCGCGAGGTCGAACAGCAGGAGCCGGACCGGCAGGGCGAGCGCGAGCTGCTCCCACATGCCGTGCAGGTCGGTCTTCCAGGAGTCCACCCCGCCGCTGGCCAGCACCACCGGGGCGTCGACGGGCAGGCCCGGTGCGGCCATCAGGTGGACCGGGACCGCGGCCTCGCCGCCGCGGTGGGGGACGGTGAGCGTGCGGCGCTCGACGTCGACCGGGAAGCCGGGCGAGGCGAGCAGGTACTGCTCGACCTGGCGGGCCAGCGCGGTGCGCTTCGGAGCGTCGGCGAGCGAGGGGAACTTGGCCCAGCCGTACGCCTGGGCGGCCTGGCGGTGGCGCCCGGCGCCGGCGTGCCGGGCGGCGAGGGCGGACCACTCGTACACCCAGCCGCCGGGCCGGTCGGCCCACATGTCGGTGACGGCCGCGCGGACCGCGTCCACCTCGGCGGCGGGCAGGCCGAGGGTCATCTGCGGGTAGCGCTCGACGAACAGGTCCTGCGGGTCCAGGGGCCAGGTGAAGGACATGGCGATGCCTCCTGTCGCTCTTAAAGCCGGAACTCTTGCATTAGCGACTATGCGCCGGAGGATCGCTTAATGCAAGTACTCCTGCGTTAAGGTGGTGGCGAGGTGATCGACACATGACCGAGGAAGAGCCGGACCCGATCCGCCGCCGTCCGGGCGGCCGGGCCGCCCGGGTGCGCCGGGACGTCCTGGCGGCCGCCATGGAGGCGCTGGCCGAAGGGGGCGTCGCCCGGCTCACCATCGCCGACGTCGCGGCCCGGGCCGGCGTCAACGAGACCACCGTGTACCGGCGGTGGGGCAGCCGGGAGAAGCTGGTGCTGGACGCCATGCTGACCGCCAGCGACGAGGGCATCCCGGTCCCCGACACCGGGGCCGTCCGCACCGACCTGACCGCCTTCGCCCGCGCGCTCGCCGCGTACCTGGCCACCCCGCTCGGCCGGGCCGTGGCCCGCGCGGCCGCCCTCGGCTCCGAGGACCCGGCCCTCGCCGAGGCCTGGCAGGTCTTCTGGGACTCCCGCCTCGCCCAGGCCGGCGCCGTCGTCCGGCGCGCCGTCGACCGCGGCGAACTCCCGGCCGGCACGGACGCCGACCTCGCCCTGGAACTGCTCAGCGCACCCCTCCAGGCCCGCGCCCTGCTCGGCCACCGCGAGATCGGCCCCGAGCTCCCGGAGCGCCTCGCGGACCTGATCCTGGACGGCCTGCGGGCCCGGGACCGGCGCACGGAGGACGGCGGCTAGCGCACGCAGCACGGCGGCTGGCGCACACGGCGCGGCGGCGCCCCCGGCCGGGGGGGGCGGGGGGGGGTTGGGGAGGGCGTCGGGGTGGGGAAGTGGGTTGGGTGGGGTGTAGTTGTAGGGGGGGGGCGGTTCATTAAAAA
>NZ_JBIVVI010001250.1:0-2552 GCF_044757675.1 Kitasatospora sp. NPDC091257 | reverse complement strand
CATGACACAAACAGGGGAGGGCAAATTGGCCGACGGGCAGGAGGCCGTGCGCAGGTTGCGTCGTGGGGCCGGTTGTCGCCGGTAGCGGTCCGATCCGAAGTCGTGGGCGAGGCTGCCCGGCCTGCTTCTTGACTGAAATCCGCTGACTTGGGTCATGTGACTGAAGCATCGGTTCGTGCGGGTGCGTCACAGTCGAGTCCTCGGAACGTACGTGCGGACCGGATAGGAGGGGGACATTCATGGTCTTGCAGGGCCGGGGGGCAACCCCGCATGTGAATCAGATCGTGAACCGGCGTGCCGCAGGCGCAGTTCGTCCATTCGGGGGATGGGCGCCGCACGTTGAGGCGGGACCGATCGAAGATGGCGTGCTCACCTGCTAGGGCTGATGCCACCGCCCCTGCGGGCTAGCCACGAAGGCCACGCGAAGGTTGAACCCCGTACCTGACCAGCGAGATGAGGGCCACCGGGTATCCCGAGGCCCGTGCAGAACCGGACGAACAACTGCTGCTGCCACTGGCGCCCACCCACAGGGCGCCTGTTGGCGAGGGGAGTGCAGCTTGACCACCGACAGCCCTACGAACGACGACACCAACGCCGATGTCCACGAATGGGTGATTGCTGCGTACGTTCCCGTGGACACGCAGGGCGCCGCCTACGCGCGCCGCCGCGGTGTCTACCGCGTCCCGGCCACGACCAAGATCCGTTCCGCGGACGTGATGTGCATCCGCTGTCGCAGGCCCTACGACGAGGTCTGTGAAGTGCCGTGCGCCGGCTCCGACCCGATGCTGCACGGAGGGCCCATCGGCACCCGTAAGCGCCGTCCCGCGCCCGAGTACCGCCACCAAGCCGCCGCGGCCGAGAACTTCCGCAAGCCGGACCCAAGGGATGCGGGCAACCGGATGCGGGAACGGCCGCCGGGACGCTAGGCACCGAAGTGCCTAGCCTGCCTGCCGTGACCATACCCAGCAGGCACCAGCCCCATCTGACCGACGATGTCGCGCACCTGACTGCAGGCCGGGTGCGCGACGTCGTCGCCGTCGTCCTGCTCGTACTCGGCGCCATCGGCCTCAACACGGCCGCCTACGCCACTGACCCGCGCCTCGGCCTCGCCTGCACCAGCCTGCTCGCGGTCTCGGTCGCCGCCGTCCTCGGCCACCACAACGAGCAGTAGGAGGAATTGATGTCCCGCCGCTGGTTCCCCAGCCTGCGCCGCCCCGCGCCGGCCATCAAGTCCGCACCGGAGTACGCGATCGGCTGGACGCCCTCGGGCGTGGACCGGGCCCGTCCGTGGTCCGTCGAACGTGCGGTGCGCGACGGCATGGAGCGGGCGGTGTGGATCTACAAGGCGGTCGACACGATCTCCAACCATGTCGCGGACCGGCCGCTGCGGGTCCGCCCGCGCGGAGGCACCTCCGACGAGCCGATGCCGCCATACGACACCCACCCGCTCTACCGGGCGATGAACGTCCGGGCCAACCCCGCCGAGGGCGCCTGGACGTTCAAGAAGCGCGTCAGCATGCAGCTGCTGCTGTCCAAGCGCGGGGTGTTCCTCGAACCGACGTTCTCACGCGGCGGCGACCTGCTGCGCATCGACCTGCTCCCACCCGGCCGCACCCGCCCGGTACCGTCCACCGGCACCGACGTGATCTCCCACTTCGAGACCGTCACGATCACCGGCGAACTGCGCAACCTCGACGTCGAGAAGGTCCGATGGATCCGCAACCCCCACCCGCTCGACCCGTACAGCGGCATCACCCCGCTGGAGGCCGCCGGCCTGAGCGCCGACCTCGACTTCTACACCCGCCACTACAACCTCAGCTTCGTCAACAACGACGCCCGGCCCGGCGGCGTCATCGGCATCGACGGCGACATGGACGACGCCGAACTGCGCCTGCTGCGAGCCAGGTTCGGCACCGGACCGTCCGCAGCCGGGGCCTGGACGGTCCTCAACGGCGGCAACGTCACCGTCACCGACACCTCCGTCACACCCCGGGACATGGCGTACGAGACCGTCGCCGCGACCTCCAAGATTGAACTCCTCGCCGCGTTCGGCGTACCGGAATCCCAGCTCGGCAACGCCTCCGGCCGGACATTCGACAACGCCCGCGCCGAGAAGACCACGTTCTGGGAGATCACGATGCCGCCGCACCTGCGGCTGATCACCGACGCCTTCCAGGACGACGCCGAAGAGGACAACGAGGTCTACTTCGACACCTCCGACATCGACGTGCTTCGCGAACCCCGCACCAAGCGCCTGTCCGAAGCCCGCGAAGAAGTCGCCGCCGGCGTCCGCTCGATCCGCTCCTACGCCGAACTCGCCGGATACGCCGACGACATCGACGACACCCCCGAGACCCGGGCCCTGTGGCTGGCCTCCGGCCGTACCGCCCTTCCCGCCCGCGCCGCCGACGCCCCCGCCTTCGACACCACCACACCGCCCGCGGCGCCACCCACCGGCAAGACCCTTTTTGCAGCTCAGGCAGGCAAGTTGTCACGATTTGGAATGCATTTGATCACATGCTGACGGTGCGACACCTTTGCCGAATTATGAG
>NZ_JBIVVI010001249.1:0-2556 GCF_044757675.1 Kitasatospora sp. NPDC091257 | reverse complement strand
CCCCACCGAGGAGGCGGTGGCGGAGATCTGGGCCGAGACCCTGCACACCGGCGTCGGCGCCACCGACGACTTCTTCCAGCTCGGCGGCGACTCCGTGCGCGCCCTGCTGATCGCCTCCCGGGCCAACGACGCCTTCGGCGTCACGCTCACCCCCCGCGACGTGCTGGTCTCCCGCACCGTGGCCGCCCTGGCGGACCTGGTCGAGGACCTGGTGCTCAGCGAACTCGAAGCCGCCGCCCTGGGCGGACCCGACGAAGCCGCCGCCTCCGGCCGCCCCGACGACGACGAACGGTGAGGAGCCGACCATGACGACTTCGAAGCGAGACCGCGCCGCAGCCCTGCCCGCCGACCTGCGCGAGGCCCTGCGCCGGCGGCTGGCCGGCCGGGCCGACACCGCGCAGGCCGCCGCCGACCGGGCCATCCCGCGCGCCGACCGCAGCCGGCCGCTGCCGCCCTCCTTCGTCCAGCAGCGGCTCTGGTTCCTGGACCGGCTGCGCCCCGGCGACCCGCGCTACAACAGCGCCGTCGCCCTGCGCTTCACCGGCGCGCTGGACCGCGCGGCCCTCGCCGCGGCGCTGACCGCCGTGGTGGCGCGCCACGAGGCGCTGCGCACCACCTTCGCGGAGAGCGACGGCCGGCCGGTGCAGACCGTCCTTCCGGCCGGGCCGGTCGACCTGCCGGTCCGCACACCGGCCGACGGGGAGAGCCTGGACGCCATCCTGCTCCAGGAGTACTCCCGGCCCTTCGACCTCGCCCGCGGGCCGCTGCTGCGCGCCCTGCTGGTGGCCGAGTCGCCGCACGCCCACGTGCTGCAGCTGACCGCCCACCACATCGTCACCGACGGCTGGTCCATGGGCGTCGTCCTGGACGAACTGTGCACCGCGTACGACGCCCTGGCCCGCGGCGCCGAACCCGGACTGCCCGAGGTCGCCGCCCAGTACCCCGACTTCGCGGTGTGGCAGCGCGAGCAGCTCTCCGGCGACCGGCTGGAGAAGCAACTCGCCCACTGGAAGGAGAAGCTGGCCGGCGCGGTGCCGCCGGAACTGCCGCTGGACCACCCCCGGCGCGGCGAGGAGGCCGGCCCCGGCGCCCTGCACACCTTCACCGTCCCCGCGCCGCTCACCGCCCGGCTGCGCGAACTCGCCGCCGAACGGCAGGGCACCCTCAACACCGCGCTGGTGGCCGGCACCCAGGCGCTGCTGGCCCGCTGGTCCGGCCAGGAGGACGTCACCGTCGGCTCCCTGATGGCCGGCCGCACCCGCACCGAGCTGGAACGGGCCGTCGGCTGCTTCGTCAACACGGTGGTCCTGCGCACCCGGGTGGCGCCCGACGCCTCCTTCCGCGAGCTGCTCGCGGCCGCCACCGGGACCGGCAACGACGCCCTCGCCCACGGCGACACGCCGTTCGAGCGGATCGTCGAGGCGGTCGGCGCGCCCCGCGAGGCCGGCCGCAACCCGCTGTTCGACGTGCTGGTGCTGCTGCACCCCGCCCCGGCCGCGGCCGGTGACCCGCACGGACTCGCCACCGCCCCGGTCACCGTGCCCCGGCAGGCCGCCACCTTCGACCTCAGCGTGGAGTTCGTCCCCGACGGCGAGGCGCTCACCGGCGTCCTGGAGTACCGGGCCGACCTCTTCGACGCCCCCACCGCCCGCCGGACGGCCGAGCAGCTGCTGCGGCTGCTGGAGGGCGCCGCCGCCGAACCGGACCGCCCGCTCGCCACCCTGCCGCTGCTCTCCGCGCGGGAGACCGAGCGGGTCACCCGGGACTGGAACGCCACCGCGCTGCCCGTCGAAGCCGTGAGCCACCCCGAACTGTTCCGCCGCCGGGCCGCCCTGACCCCGCACGCCCTCGCCCTGGTCGCCGGGGAGGAGCGGCTCGACTACGCGACCCTCGACGCCCGCGCCGAACGGCTCGCCCGCCACCTGATCGCCCGCGGTGCCGGCCCCGAACGGCTGGTCGCGCTGCGGCTGCCGCGCACCGCCGACCTGGTGGTGGCCGTCCTCGCGGTCTGGAAGGCCGGCGCCGGCTACCTGCCGCTGGACCCGGCGCTGCCCGAGGAGCGCGTCCAGTACCTGCTGGAGGACGCCCGCCCGGCCCTGCTGCTGGACGAGGAGACCCTGCGCGCCCTGGCGGACACCGACCCCGGTGACACGGACACCGGCGACGACACCGGCGGCACCGGCCCGCTCGCCCCGCCGGACCTCTCGACCACCGCGTACGTGCTCTACACCTCCGGCTCCACCGGCCGCCCCAAGGGCGTCACCGTCCCGCACCGCGCCCTGGCCCACCTGCTCGCCGCCCACCGGGCCGGCTTCGTCGCCGACGCCGGCGGCGGGCCGCTGAACGTCGCGCTGACCGCCTCCCTCTCCTTCGACACCTCGCTGGAGGGCCTGCTGCTGCTGGCCGACGGCCACCCGCTGCACCTGGTCGACGAGACCACCCGGATGGACCCGGCCGCCCTGGTCGAGTACGTCGTGCGCCACCGGATCGACTTCCTCGACCTCACCCCCTCCTACCTGCGCCAACTGCTGCCCGCCGGGCTGCTCGACGACCCCC
>NZ_JBIVVI010001248.1:0-2556 GCF_044757675.1 Kitasatospora sp. NPDC091257 | reverse complement strand
CGCCCGGCGACCGACCTCCCGGGCCCGGTCGACCCCGGCGCCTACCCGCTGCCGGAGTCCGCGGACGCCGTGCCGAAGCACTGACCCCGGGCGCGACCGGGGGCGCGCGGGCGCTCGCGTCGCGGGCGCGTCCGGCTTCGCGTTCGCCCGCCCCGCCCCGCCCCGGGCGGGCGGGCGGGCCAGGGCGGGCCGGGAACCCGGCCGGATCCACCGAAGCCCACCGGACACTCCGGACACCGGTGGATGAGCCCGACACCCCTCCCGACACGGATAGTTCGGGACACCTCAGGCAGTTCGGAAACCGCCCGAACGACCCTCCGCGGACATGACATACTGCGTCGGTGACCTCAGCCGACCTGGCCGCGAAGCCCTCGAAAAGCCGTCCTCAACTGGGCCGGAAGTTCCACCTGCTGTGGTCCGCGTCGGCGATCTCCTCGGTCGGCGACGGCATGCGGGACTCCGCCCTGCCGCTGCTGGCGGTGGCCGTCTCCGACTCCCCCGGCGCGGTCTCCGTGGTCTCCGTCGCCGCCTCCCTGCCCTTCCTCCTGATGTCCCTGTACGGCGGAGTGCTCGCCGACCGGGCCGACCGGCGACGGCTGATGTGGACGATCGACGCGGCGCGCGCCGCCGTCGTCCTGGGCTTCGCCTGCTGGATCTTCGTCGCCGACCCGCCGCTGGTCGCGCTCGCCGCACTGGCCTTCCTGCTCGGCTGCGGCGAGACGGTCTTCTCCAACGCCGCCACCTCGGCCGTCCCCGAGCTGGTCCGCCCCGAGCAGCTCGACGCCGCCAACGGCCGGATGCAGGCCAACATGCTCGTCGGCGGCAACCTGATCGGCCCGCTGCTCGGCTCGGCGCTGTTCGCCGTGGCCGCCGCGGCCCCCTTCACGGTGGACGGCGTGTCCTTCGCGCTCGCCGCCGTCCTGGTCGCCGCCACCGGCCGCTCCACCGCGCCGCGCACCCGGGCCGACCGCCGCCCGGTGCTCACCGAGATCCGCGAGGGCGTCGACTGGCTGCTCCACCACCGCGACGTGCGGATGCTCGCCGTGCTCTCCACCCTCGGCGCGCTCGCCTGCTTCATGGGCACCACCATGATGGTCCTGATGGTCACCAGGGTCATCCACGCACCCGCCGCCGCCTACGGCATCGTCCTCGCGGCCGGCGCCATCGGCGGCACCGCCGCGAGCACGCTGGCCGGCCGGCTCAGCCGGCTGCTCGGCCGGGGCACCCGGATCGCCCTCGCCTTCCTGCTGATGGGCGTCTCGCTGATCCTGATGGGCCTGAGCACCTCGGTGGCCGAAGTGGCCGTGCTGTACGGCGTGGTCGGCTTCGGGATCGTCACCTGGAACATCCAGGCGATCTCGCTGCGCCAGCAGGCCGTGCCGAAGGAGCTGCTCGGCCGGGTCAACAGCTGCTACATGCTGCTGAGCCGCCTCGGCATCATGGCCGGCGCCGCCCTCAGCGGCTGGATCGCCTCCGCCGTCGGCATCCGCACCCCGCTGCTGATCGGCGGCGGCCTGCTGCTCGCCCTGCTGGTCGCGGTGCTGCTCCTGCTCCCGCGGATGACCGCGCTGGAGACCGTCCCGGCGGGCGCCGCGTCGGACTCCGGCGCCGGCGTCGAGGCCGGGTCCAGGTCCGGGTCCGAGGCCGAGTAACCCCGGTGCCGGAAGGGCGGCTTTCGCGTCCTCCCACTCAACGGCCCCTGCCGGCCGGTATGGTGACCCGAGGGGTGGCGCCGGGAAGACTGGTCGGTGCACAGCACCGCATGCCCTGAGGAGAGCCGTGAACGCCCACCACTCCACCGCCGCGGACCGGTCGACCGCCTCCGACTCCCCCGATTCCCCCGGTGCCTCCCGCGCCGAAGCGCCGCCCGTCGGCCTCGGCCCCCTGGTGCGGATCGACGGCGGCTGGTTCATCGGCGACCACGAGAGCACGGCGCACCTCGCCGTCCTCCCCGGGGGATTCGAGCACCGCGTCGCCGGGCGGGATCCGTTCCTGGTGCCGTGGGACCGCCTGATGAGCCTGCAACTCGGTTTCACTCGCGGCCGGTTCCCCAGCACGCCGGTCGGCGGCCTCCTGAACTCGTACGACGGCGCGATCGGCGCCCACGGCTCCTGCCTCAGCGCCATGGTCCGGCACCCCTACGACCTGTGGCGGCCCCGGTTCGTCCACCACGGGTGGTGGTACCCGGCGCCCGAGCTCACGGTGCTGCGCCAACTGCTGGGGGACATCGTCGACCTCGGCCACGTCGAACGGCTCGGTGACGACGCCTGGCTGACCTCGGCCGTCGAGGAACTGGCGGCGGACCGCCACCTCCGGAAGTGGCGGACCGGCAAGGCCGTCATGGAAGGCGTGAAGGAGATCATCACCCGCGGGGCGTGACCTTCGCCCGGAGCCCGGACTCCCCATGGACAGGTCAATCCGTTGTCCGTAGAATTCTTCTGACAGGTCGACAGATCGGGGCGGCCGTGACGGCGCAGCCCCGGTCGGCCCGTACCGGGTGATGCGGCAAGGCCGCAGCCCCCGACGCCGAGCCGGGGGGGGGGGGGGGCCCCCCGC
>NZ_JBIVVI010001247.1:0-2563 GCF_044757675.1 Kitasatospora sp. NPDC091257 | reverse complement strand
GGACCGGGCGGCTCCTTCGGGTCCGCTCCCGGGGCCCGGCCCACGGGCCGGGCGGCCGGTCAGCCCCGCAGGACCGCCAGTTCGACCTCCCGGCCGGTCCCGCCGCCGGGCACCGGCAGCGCCACCCCGGACGGCTCGAAGCCGGCCTTGCGGTACATCGCCTCGGCCCGGGGGTTGTCCTCGTGGACGAACAGCCGCACCCGCTCCACCCGGGGCTCGGTGAGCGACCACGCCCACTCCTGGACGGTCCGGATCAGGTCGAGCGCCAGCCCGGTGCCGCGCGCCCGCGGCCGGACGTAGACGCCGACCACGTGCACCTGGTCGACCTCGACGACGTCGCCCTCCAGGGCCCCGTCCCCGCCGGACCGCTCGACCACTCCGGTCATGGAGCCGAGCCAGGTCCCGTCCTCGGCCTGCGCGACGAACTGCGCCACGTGCGGGTCCGTCGCCGCCCGGGTCGTGCGGTCCCGCCAGAACTCGTCCGGCTTGGCGACGGCCTGCTCGTGGGTCTCCAGGAAGGCCACGGCCGCGACCGGGTCCAGCAGCGCGTCCAGGCGGGTGTCCCTGAGCTGCTGCCACTCGTCGGCCCGCACTCGTCTGATGATCGTCGTACTGGTATTCATCGCGTGATGATGTCATCGGCACCGGCGGCCCGCGCAACCGAATTCGGCGCCTCCGACGGGCCGCTCAGGCCCGGGACCGCGCCAGCAGCCGCGCCAGCAGGGCCGCCGGCCCCTCCGGCAGGCTGCCGTGGACGAGTTCGGTGCGGTGCACCAGCCGGGGCGCGGCGATCGGCGCGTACCCGACCCCCGGTGCCGCCGCGAGCACCGGTTCGGGCAGCAGGGTGAGCCCGTGCCCGGCCGCGACCAGCGCGAGCAGTCCGTGCAGGTCGGTGCCCTGGTAGCGGGTGGCGGGCCGGAAGCCGTCGACGCCCGTGGCCGCGCGCAGCCGGGCCGCCGTCGGGGTGAGGTCGGGGGCGTCCAGCCAGCGGGCGGCGGAGAGGTCGGCGAGCGCGAGGCCGCCGCGGCCGGCCAGCGGGTGGCCGAGGGGCAGCGCGACGGCGACCGGACGCTCGGCCACCGCGACGGTGCGCAGCGGGCCGACGTCGGGCAGCGGCAGCGGGTCGCTGGGCGCGGCCAGCCCGTCGATCAGGGCGAGGTCGACCTCGCCGGTGGCGACCTGGGCGGGCAGCACGTCCTGGGCGAGGACCCGGACCACCGGCTCCGTCAGCGGATGGGCCCGGCGCACCTCGCCGAGCGCACGCCCCAGGGTCGCCCCGACCGCCAGCGGGGTGGCCCCGAGCACCAGCCGGGCGCTCGGGGCGCCGGCCAGGCGCGCGACGTCGGCGCGCGCCGCCTCCAGCCGGACCAGCAGCGGTGCGGCGTGCTCCAGCAGCCGCCGCCCGGCCGCGGTCGGGCCGACCGGCCGACGGGACAGCAGTGTCGTGCCGAGGTCCGCCTCCAGCGCGGCGATCTGCTGGGAGACCGCGGACTGGGTGTAGCCGAGCTCCCGCGCCGCCTCCGAGAAGGAGGCGAGGCGGGCGACGGTGACGAAGGTGCGCAGCTGCTGCGGGTCCACGGCGGTCATCAACCGATCTGATCGATACTTAAGGAATCATCGTTGGCGCTGATCTCGGGTGCGGGGTCAGGATAGCCGCATGACCTACCTGACCCCGCGGATCGCCCTGGTCGGCGACCGCTCCCCCGCCGTCCGCTCGCACGCCCGGATCCCGGGCCTGCTGGCCGCCCTCGCCGAGCACGACCACCTCGTCCTGGACGCCTACTGGATCCCGACCGGGGACGCCGCCGCACCCGGCGCCCTGGACGGCTTCGACGCGGTCTGGCTGCTGCCCGGCAGCCCCTACCGCAGCGAGGCCGGCGCGCTGGCCGCCGTCCGGGCCGCCCGCGAACGCGGCATCCCCTTCCTGGGCACCTGCGCCGGGTTCCAGCACGCGGTGCTGGAGTACGCCCGGAACGTCTGCGGCCTGGCCGGGGCCGTCCACGGCGAGGAGCACCCGGAGGCGGAGCAGCAGGTGATCGCCCCGCTGGCCTGCTCACTGGTCGGCCACGAGGGGGCCGTCGCGATCACCCCCGGGAGCCTCGCCGAGCGGGTCCTCGGCGCCACCCGCACCCAGGAGCGCTACCACTGCGCGTACGGCCTCAACTCCGCCTACCTGGACCGGCTGACCGCGCACGGCCTGCGGTTCAGCGGCGCGGACGCCTCGGGCGAGGTGCGGGTCCTGGAGCTGCCCGGACACCCGTTCTTCCTGGCCTCGCTGTTCCAGCCCGAGCTGTCCGGCGACGGCACCCGGGCACACCCCATGGTCCGCGCCCTGGCCCGCGCCGCCGTGGCGCACGCGGACTCCACGGCGGCGGTGACGAGCGCCTGACCCGACGCCGCGGCGGTGTCGACCACCCGGCCGGACCCCACGGGGGCGGCGACGAGCGCCCGGCCCGACGCCGCACCGGCGGCGCACCGGCGGCGCACCGGCGGCGGCCCCGGCCGGGGCGCCCCGAGCCCGCCTCACATCGGCAGCGACCGCAGCCAGGCCGCCGGCACCGAC
>NZ_JBIVVI010001246.1:0-2565 GCF_044757675.1 Kitasatospora sp. NPDC091257 | reverse complement strand
GGCAAGCTCCCAGCGGATCGCGCGTTCCTCCGTGGGGGCGTCCGCCGGCAGATCGAGCTCGTCCATCACCTGGTCGAAGAGCCTGGCCGCCTCCGGCTCCTCGGAACGCCCGGGCCCGGCGTGCCCGCTGTGGGCGTAATGGAGGCCATCCCCGCAGTCATCGATCATCCTGTTCGCCATGAGCAGCAGTGAGGTGGACGAGACAGGCCTGCACCGGCTGGTCGCTCTGTCGGACGGCATCTTCGCCATCGCCATGACGCTGCTGGTGCTCGACATTCATGTGACTCCGGGACTGGACGCGGCCGGCTTCCGCCGCATGGTGCACGGGTTGCTGCCCAACATCGGCGCCTACGGGTTGAGCTTCGCCATCCTTGCCGGCGTCTGGCGCGACCACCGCCGGATCCTCCGACTCGCCGGGCCGCTGAGCACGATGTCCGTACGGCTCGCACTCGTCGGGCTGGGCGTCATCGCGCTGCTTCCCTTCCCCACCACGATGCTGTCCGAGTACGCCTCGCAGTCCCTGGCCGTCGCCGTCTACGCGGGCACCATCATCGTCATCGACCTGCTGCAACTCGCGCTGCTCCTTTCGATCCGGCGCAGCCCGGAGCGGGCCGGTCCCTCCGACGAGCGTGTCCGCCGGAAGATCGCCGCGGACCTGGGTACGAACATCGTGGTCTTCGGGGCGACGGTACCGATCGCTTTTGCCTCACCGTCGGCCGCGATCTGGACCTGGACGTCCCTGGTCCCCGTCAAGATCGCGCTCGTAAGACGCGAAGCCGCCCGGGGCCGTCGATGAGAAACGGTCGGCGACGGCACGGCCGGTCGCCAAACCGGCCGGTCGAGTCGACATGGTGTCGGGTTGACGGCTGTCGTGGGTCGGTCCGGCAGAGGGCCAGGGCCGGGCACAGATCGCCGGGCGGCCCGCAGAGCTTCCTGCTGCTACCGAAGTCCAACGAAAGGCCGACGCCGGACGGTATCGGAGTGTTCTCGGAGCGTCGCCCCCGCCGGGTTCACCGGTCTCGCGCGTGACGCGCCGACATGGTTCGTGTGATCACTATTGGTCTACTCCAATCTGTCCTGAATGCGTCGTCACAGCAGGCCCCGGGCTGCCGTTCACTGTTCCTCCCGAGCAGCCGGGTTCGCTGCCGCAGAACCGGTCGACATGGGAGGCGGGATGCGAAGGGCCGTACGCTGTCTGGTCGTTGGGGTTGCCGCCGTGATCGGAGCCGGTGCGGTGGTGGCCGTGCACGTCGACGGGCGGACGCCGCTCGTGCCCGCCCTGTGCCTGGACGGGCTCCTCGCGGTCGGCTGGCTGTCCCTCCTCGCCCTGGCCGTACCGCGGCGACGGCCCGCGGGCCCGTCGGTGGACGACGGCGACGGGCCGCCGCAGCAGGCCGACCTCCCCTACCGGGCGGACGCCGAGCCTCGCGCGACCTCGCACTGGAGGGGTCGCCACGGGCCCTGACCCCGGCCCCGGCCCGGCCCCGGTCCCGCTCCCGGCCCCGACCCTGTGGAATCCGGCCGAGGTCGCGTCGCGGTCTTTCCGCCGTGGGCGGCTCCTGCCACCATGACGCGAGGACCCCGGAGCGAGGGAGAGCTGTGGTACCGACGGTGCGCGTGAGTTCGGCGGTCATGACCCACCCGGTACGCCTGGTTCAGGCCCGCGAGCTGGCCGAGCGGCTCGGGCTGGACGGCCTGGCGCTCGATCCGGAGCCGGACGGCCCGCCGTCGGCGCTCCGGACGGCCCTGGTCGCCTGGGCGGCGGCGGACTCCGGGGGGAGCCATCACCTCGTCGTCCAGGACGACGTCTCCGCCCCGGAGAACATGGTGGCGCTCGTCGGCCGCGCGGCCACCCGGTTCCCCGACGAGGCCCTGGTGTTCTACACCAACTGGCACGCGCGCAACGGCGGTGCCGCCCGGCTCGCCGCGCTCGCCGGAGCCTCCTGGGTGCGGGCGGTGCCGGACGAGTTCACGCCGTCCCTCGCCGTCTGTCTGCCGCTCGACACGGTGGAGGACTTCCGCCGGTTCGCCACCGGCAGCGCCGAGCGCCACGACGACGAGCTCTTCTCGGTCTTCTTCCGCGAGCGCGGCCGGATGAGTCTGATCGCCGTGCCCAACGTGGTGGAGCACATCGGCACCAGCAGCATCAACGGCCATGCCACCCAGGGGATCCGGCTCGCCGTCTGCCCCGTGGACGCCGCCGACGCCGCACCGCTGCTGGAGCGGGGCCGCGTCCTGGAGGAGCCGGGGTGGATCCCGTACATGCGGTACGGCGAGGGCTACGTCCGGCTGGTCGGCCAGGAGCACGGCCCGGACGGCGGACGGGGTCACCACCGCTGGCTCGACGCCCTGCCGGCGACCGGCATCCCGGAGCGGGCCGTGCGCGATGCGGTGGCGGCGGACATGCCGGAGGACCTGGCGTCGGAGGTGGCGCGGCGGTTCGGCCGGAGCTTCGCCGAGGAGCTGTGGATCCACTGCCTCCTGCTCGGCCGGCAGGCGGCCGAGGCCGCCCGCCGGCTGTCCGGCGACCCCGGCGACCCCGGACACCCCAAAGCCCCCAACGCC
>NZ_JBIVVI010001245.1:0-2566 GCF_044757675.1 Kitasatospora sp. NPDC091257 | reverse complement strand
AGCGGATGGACGGGCCATCCCTGGGCGGCAGTTGGCGGGCGGGGTCTTGCGTCCGGGGGCGAGCGGATGGACGGGCCATCCCTGGGCGGCACACCACCGGGCAACGGCCAGCGCATCCGGCTGGCGGCCCGCTCGGTCGCTCCCCACGGCCATCGGCGCCGTCACGCTGGTCCCTTCCCCTTGTTCGGTAGCTGCTCGGACTTCAGTCGCTCGTTCGGTCGCTGAGGGTAAAGAGCCAGGTCAGGGCACTGGCAGGACCCAGATCAGCGACTGAAGCGACCGAAGTTCAGAAGATAGCTCACACAGACTAGCCGAGCGGGGACGTGTGAATCGTTACTACCGGGGCTTGCGAACAAACTCAGCGACCGAGTCCTGGGGGAGCGACTGAGCCCGTTCAGTCGCTGGTTCGGTCGCTCCGACGTTTTTGCAGGTCAGGAGCAATTTTCACAGCGAACAGCGACTGAAGCGACTGTAGCCCGGGTCTATGACGCACACACGCACACGGGAATGTCTTCATATACCCGAGCTTGAGTCGCTTCGGTCGCTGTTCGGGTGGGTGAATGCGCTCTGACCTGGTGTTTTGTGGAGCGACTGAAGCCCAGCGACTGAAAGCGACTGAGTCTCTCGGGGCGTTCTCCCCGGCGTGTCGGGCGTGTCAGGACTGTCCGAAGGCCAGGGGCGAGTCGCTTGGGTCGCTTCGGTAGCTCCAGCGACCGTTCTCGGGGGATGACCTGTGCAGAGCCGGCTCCGAAGAGGGGCGTCGTCCCAGGTAGAGCCGTGGCGCCGGTCAACAGTCGCTTGGGTCGCTGCTCCGGCCTGTACGTCAGGTGCTGAACCAGGCCGGGCTATCGGGCTCCCTTCCCGCGCCCGGGAATGTCGTTCAATGAACGACATGTCGGCCAGCGACTCAGCGACCCAAGCGACTGTTGACCGCGCCCCTGGCAGAGCCGGGCACCGCATCGTTGGCCGGCCACGGGGGAGCCTGTCTTTGGGCTCGGTGAGGAGGGTCCGACCGGACCGCTCAAGGCCCTGTGAACCTTTCTGTCCCGGATGCCGACTGTTCCGGTGACGCGCGGCGCGGGACCAGGAGGTGCGGGTGGACGAGGACAGGCACAACGGACTGCTGTTGGTGGTGCGTTGCCAGCTTGGGGAGCGGGAGGCGTTCAGCGAGCTGGTACGCGTCTGGCACACGCCGCTGTGGCGTTATGTGCGGAGCATGGTGGGATCCCCGGACATCGCGGACGACCTTTCCCAGGAGGCGTGGGTTGCCGTGGTACGCGGATTCCCGCGCCTGCGGCAGCCTGAGCGTTTCGCCCCGTGGCTGTTCACCATCGCCCGGCGCACGGTGGTCGACCACCTGCGGCAGGCGTACACGGCCCAGGCGCCCTCGGCCGCGGAGGGCGAGGCTGTCGCCGATCACGACGACTCCTCCAGCGGCGTCCTGAACACGATGGAGATCGAAGCGGGCCTTTCCGACCTGCCGCCGCTGGAGCGCGAAGCGCTGATCCTGTTCCACCTGCAGGATCTGTCCCTGGCTGCCTGCGCGGAGGTGCTGGGCGTGCCGCCCGGCACGGTCAAGAGCAGGCTGCACCGCGCCCGCCGCATGTTGCGGGACGTCCTGATCGAGAAGGGATACGAGGCATGAGCGAGCAGAGCCACGGGGCACCCCGGGAGGTGCCGGCGGAGCTGGAGCGCGCGCTGGCGGCGGAGGTCTCGCTGCGCTCGCGGATGCGGCACGTTGCCGTGGGACTGGCGGGAGGGTGCGGGGCGGCGCTGGTCGCGGTGCTGTGGGCAACCGAGCCGGGGCCGCTCCCCGCGCGGACTCAGGTTGCCTTCGCCGGGCTGATCACGGTGGGGCTGGCCTGGGCCGCCTTCGCCGGCTGGGTTCTGAGCAGGCGGCGGCCGCTGTTCGCCCGGGACCGGGTGCTGGGTGCCCGGCTCGCTCTGGTGGTGACCGCGGTGACCGGCGTCGCCGGGGTCGCGGTGGCCGCAGTGCGCGGAACCGTGGCCGGGACACTGGCAGTCGCATTGGCCGGTGCCGCCCTTGTTGCCACCGCGGGACTGCTCCTGGTCCGGGCGCAGTCCCGCCGTCGCGAACTGTTGCGGCTGCGCGACAGCCTTCGTGAGGACCCGTCGTGAGGACCGTCACGGAGCGTGCTTCTGGCCACGGGCGGGGGACCATCCATGGCCGTCAGCGGGGCGCCACAGGTGGCCGTCCCCGGGGAATTCCAAAAGCGCAGTGCTCTCGTCCAGGATGCCGGCAGAGACTTGGGCCGGCAGTCGCTTGGGTCGCTGCCCTTCCTACGGGCGCTTTTGTGCAGGGAGCGAGATCGTTTCGTCGTGGGTTGACGGGACGGCGGGCAGCGACTGAGCGACCCAAGCGACTCAAGTACGGACTTGCCCGCGTCCTGGACACGTCTTCAGCGACTGTTCTCCGGGAGCCCGCCCACTGACCGCCGGTTGTGGGGGCCCCCCCCGGGTGGGGCAACCCGGCAGGGCGGTGGGGGGGGCGGGGGGGGGGGCCCCCCGGGGGGGGGGGAGAGGAATTTGGGGGGGTTGGGTGAGA
>NZ_JBIVVI010001244.1:0-2567 GCF_044757675.1 Kitasatospora sp. NPDC091257 | reverse complement strand
CCTATGTGTGAGCGTCACGAGCTAATTGTGAGCCGATAACGGAAACAGGACAGGTGACCGCCCCGGGCGGAGCGCTACGGCGCCCCGCCCGGGGCGGGTCCGCGTTCCGCGGTCGGCGGTCGGCGGTCTGCGCCGACCGACGGGAACGGGGCCGGCGGGAATAACGATCCGCACCAGGGTGCTAAGGTGGTTGAAAGTTGGACTACCTGGGACGGGTGAGCAGCATGCAGTTCGGAATCTTCTCCGTCGGCGACGTGACGACCGACCCCACCACCGGTCGCACCCCCACCGAGCACGAGCGGATCAAGGCGATGGTGGCCATCGCCCGCAAGGCCGAGGAGGTCGGCCTGGACGTCTTCGCGACCGGCGAGCACCACAACCCGCCGTTCGTCCCATCCTCGCCGACGACCATGCTCGGCTACATCGCCGCGCAGACCGACCGCATCATCCTCTCCACCTCGACCACGCTGATCACCACCAACGACCCGGTGAAGATCGCCGAGGACTTCGCGATGCTCCAGCACCTGGCCGAGGGCCGGGCGGACGTCATGATGGGCCGCGGCAACACCGGCCCGGTCTACCCCTGGTTCGGCCAGGACATCCGCCAGGGCATCCCGCTCGCGGTCGAGAACTACGCGCTGCTGCACCAGCTGTGGCGCGAGGAGGTCGTGGACTGGCAGGGCCGCTTCCGCACCCCGCTGCAGGGCTTCACCTCCACCCCGCGCCCGCTGGACGACGTCCCGCCGTTCGTCTGGCACGGCTCGATCCGCAGCCCCGAGATCGCCGAGCAGGCCGCCTACTACGGGGACGGCTTCTTCGCGAACAACATCTTCTGGCCCAAGGAGCACTTCAAGAAGCTGATCAGCCTCTACCGCGAGCGCTTCGCCCACTACGGCCACGGCACGCCCGAGCAGGCGATCGTCGGCCTCGGCGGGCAGGTGTTCATGCGGAAGAACTCCCAGGACGCGGTGCGCGAGTTCCGTCCGTACTTCGACAACGCGCCGGTCTACGGGCACGGGCCCTCGCTGGAGGAGTTCACCGAGCAGACCCCGCTGACCGTGGGCAGCCCCCAGGAGGTCATCGAGAAGACCCTGACCTTCCGCGAGACCTTCGGCGACTACCAGCGCCAGCTGTTCCTGATGGACCACGCCGGCCTGCCGCTGAAGACGGTGCTGGAGCAGCTGGACCTGCTCGGCGAGGAGGTCGTGCCGGTGCTGCGCGAGGAGTTCGCCAAGGGCCGCCCGGCCGGAGTGCCGCAGGGGCCGACCCACGCCGCGCTGGTCGCGGCCCGGGACGCGCGGGAGAACGAGAAGGCGGAGGTGGCCAAGTGACCGCGTACAAGCTGGTGGTGGTGAGCGCCGGACTGAGCAAGCCGTCCTCGACGCGGCTGCTGGCGGACCGGCTCACCGACTCGACCGTGCGCCGGCTCGCCCCGGAGGGCCGCGAGGTGGACGTCACGGTGGTCGAACTGCGGGACCTGGCGGTGGAGATCGCCAACAACTTCGTCACCGGCTTCCCCGGCGCCGGGCTGCGCGCGGCGATCGAGGCGGTGACGGAGGCGGACGCCCTGATCGCGGTGACACCGATCTTCACGGCCTCGTACAGCGGTCTGTTCAAGTCCTTCTTCGACGTGATCGACAACGACGCGCTCACCGGCAAGCCGGTGCTGATCGCCGCCACCGGCGGCACGCCCCGGCACTCGCTCGCCCTGGAGCACGCCGTCCGCCCGCTGTTCAGCTACCTGCGCGCGGTGGTGCTGCCGACCGCCGTCTACGCGGCCACCGACGACTGGGGCACGGCGGGGGACGGCCTCACCGACGGCCTGCCGCGCCGGATCGACCGGGCGGCCGGGGAGCTGGCGGCGCTGCTGGCCGGGCGCGACCCGGCGGCGCCGGAGCTGCCCGAGCAGGTGGTGCCGTTCGCCGAGCAGCTGGCGGCGCTGCGGGTCTGAAGCCGCCCGACGCCCGCGGGGGAAGGCCGCCCGTCCGCGTCGAACGGCCCGCATTGGACGGCCCCGTCGGAACGGCTTCCGGCGGGGCCGTCCGGTCCGTCCGGTCCGCCCGGTGGGGCCGTTCGGCTGTGCGTCGGCCGTGCCGGATTGTCCGCTTTGCGATGTAATCATTCCCATGATCGGATCAGTGCTGGTCCATCCCCCGCCCGGCGTCCCCGTGCCACGCCGGGAGCGGCTGCCGTGAGCCTGCTGCGGGAGAACCCCGTCCTCGCACTGTTCACCTGCCTGGCGCTCGGCCTGAAGATCGGACACCACCTCCAGCGGATCTTCGCCGACTACCGCGCCGAGTGGGACGCCTCCCGGGCGTCCTGAGAGAGGTCACGCACCATGCAGACCGAACCGCAAGCCGTGCTCTCCCCGCTGACCAGCGCGGCCGTCTTCCTGATCCTCACCGTCGAACCCGGCCGCGAGGACGCCGTCCGCGACCTGCTGCCCGAGCTCGCCGGACTGCGCCGCGCCGTCGGCTTCCGCGCCCCCGAGGGCGCCCTCACCTGCGTCACCGGCATCGGCTCCGAACTCTGGGACCGCCTCTTCGCCGGCCCCCGGCCGTCCTCCC
>NZ_JBIVVI010001243.1:0-2571 GCF_044757675.1 Kitasatospora sp. NPDC091257 | reverse complement strand
CCGCGGCGGGGGGAGGCCTCTCATGAGTACGCCGGCGATCGGCACGGCGCCCGCGGCGGTGCTGCGGGCCGCGCTCCAGCTCTACCCGGAGCGGTACCGCCGCGAGCGCGGCGAGGAACTGGCCGAGGTGTTCGCCGACACGACCGCGGCCGGCGGCCGGCTGGCGGTCGCCCGGGAGGTCCTCGGCCTGGCGGTGTACGGGCTGCGGGTGCGGCTCGGACTGACCGGGGCCTCGCCGACCGGGCGGCTGCTGGCGCTGCTCGCGCCGATGCTCGCCGGGGCGGTGGCCGGGGCGGCCTTGGCGGCCTGGCTGACCACGGCGGACCGGGTCGCCAACCGGTTCGCCTGGGACGACTCGTTCGGGACCCGGTTCGCCATGTTCTGCCCGCCGGTGGCCGCCGCGCTGCTGGTGGTGGCGGCCCTCCTGGGCCGGTGGGCGGCGGTGCGGGGCAGCGCGCTGATCCTGGGCGCGTCGGCGCTGTACGAGCTGGGGGGTGCCGTGTGGCACGACCTGGCGGACGCCGCGCTGTACCCCCGCTTCGACCTGTGGTGGAGCGGCTACATCGGGATGGCCACGCTGCCGTTCGTCGGGGCCGCGCTGCTGCTGGTCGCGGCGCCGACCGACCTGCTGCCCCGGCCGACCTGGCGCACGGGCGGCCTGGTGCTGGCCTCGGTGGCGGTGGGCGCACTGCTGGAGGCGGCCCAGAACTGGGACGACACCGACTTCCCGCTGGACCTGGGGTGGGTCGTGGTGATGCTGATCGTGCCGCTGCTGCTGACCCTCGCCGGGCTGCGCGGTCGGATGGCGCCGGCGGCGGTGGGGGCGGCGGTGCTGGTGCTGACCGGTCCCGGCTCCCTGTTCAACATCTGGCGCGAGTCCCGCGGGGTCTCGCACCTGCTCCCGGTGGTGGCGCCGACGGTGGCCGTGCTGCTGCTGGTGGCGGTGGCGGTGCACCGGTTCGGGCGGCGGGAGGCGGTCGGGGCGGTCCAGGAGCCGGCCTGACCGGGAGGAGCGGGGAGGCCGTTTCCGGGTGACCGGAACGGCCTCCTCGGAGTTTCCGGGGGCGGACGGATGTGGCAGGCTGTCGAATATGTCTAGACCAATTTTCGAAGTCATCGCGCTGACGCCCCAGGACGCCCAGGCCGCCGAGTCGGGCGGCGCCGACCGGCTCGAACTGGTCACCGACATGGCCGCCGACGGGCTCACCCCGTCCGTCGAGGACTTCGGCCGGATCCGGGCCGCCGTCGGCATCCCGCTGCGGGTCATGCTGCGGATCCGGGACGGCTTCGCCCCCGGTGACGTGGACGGGCTGTGCGCCCGGGCCGCCGCCCTGCGGGCCGAGGGGGCCGAGGAGTTCGTCCTCGGCTTCCTCGACGCCGACGGCGCCGTCGACCTGGCCGCCACCACGGCCGTCGCCGGGGCGATCGCCGGCTGCCGCTGGACCTTCCACCGGGCGATCGACCACAGCGCCGACCGGGCCGCCCTGCGGGCCGCCGTCGGCGGGCTGCCCGGCCTGGACACCTTCCTCACCTCCGGCGCGGCCGCCGGGGTGGACGCCGGGCGCGAGGTGCTGTCGGCCGAGCTGGCCCGGGCCGGCGAGCCCGGGTACCGGCAGCGGATCCTGATCGGCGGCGGCCTGCGGGCCGAACACCTGAAGGAGCTGCGGGCGGAGGGCTTCGACGCCTTCCACGTCGGCGGCGCGGTGCGGGTCGACGGCTGGCGGACGCCGGTGGACGCGGCCAAGGTCGCCGAGTGGCGGGCGCTGATCGACGCCTGAACGCCCGCGGCGGGCGCCGTACCGCGCGCCCGCGGTGGCCGGCCGCGGGCGGCCACCGGGCGAAAGGGCCGGTCCCCGGACCGGCCCTTTCGCCCGCTACCGCAGCTGCTCCGGCAGCGGCTCGCCGTGCAGCACCGTCAGCCCGGAGACGGCACGGGTCAGCGCCACGTACAGCCGCCGCAGGCCGGTCCGCTCGTCCGGCTCCCCGGCGATCACCGCGGCCGGCTCGTCCAGCACCACGTAGTCGTACTCCAGGCCCTTGGCCAGCGAGGCCGGGACGAGGGTGAGCCGGGCCTCCGCGCTGGTCTCGGCGCCGGGGGAGAGGTGCGGCAGGCCCGCGGCGGTCAGCGCCTCGGCGAGCCGCGGGATGCGGGCGTCGGCGGCGATCAGGCCGGTCGATCCCTCGTGCCCCAGCGCCTTCCGGCAGGCCGCCAGGACCGCCTCCGTGGTGTCCCCGTCGGCGACCCGGCGGATCGTCAGCGAGCCCGGGGCCTCACGGACCGAGGAGGCCGGGGCCAGACCGGGGGCGATCGCCGGGAGCAGCCGGGAGGCGTACGCGATGACCTCCTCCGGCACCCGGAAGCCCTTGGTCAGCTCCTCGATGTGCGCCTCCGGCTTGCCCAGGTGACGCAGCGCCTCCGGCCAACTCGCCGTCGCCCACGGGGTGGTGCCCTGGGCGAGGTCGCCGAGGACGGTCGCCGAGCCGGTGGTGCAGCGCCGGCCCACCGCGCGGTACATGTGTCGGAGGGCTTCAGCACGACGGCGTTGCCCGCGGCGATGGCCGGGGCGAACT
>NZ_JBIVVI010001242.1:0-2577 GCF_044757675.1 Kitasatospora sp. NPDC091257 | reverse complement strand
CCGTCCGGTCCGGTGCCCGGTACGCCGTCCGGACCGGCGCCCGGCACCCCGTCCGGCCGGGGTGGGAGCAGTGCTCCGAGCGGGAGCAGCAGGGCGCGGCCGAGCAGTCCGACCGAACCGTCCAGCGCGGCGGCGAAGGCCCGGGCCGCGCCCGGCAGGTACCGCAGCTCCCACAGCGCCTCCACGGCGTTCCAGGCGCCCTCCCGGGCGGCCCCGACCGACCAGACGCCGAGCAGGTGGGGGAGCGGCTCGGCGAGCTCCAGCAGGTCGGGGCCGGGCATCAGCTGCTCCCGGACGGCCGTCTCCACCTCGGCCAGCACCCGGTTGATCCGGTGGTAGTCCTCCTCGACGGCGGCGGGCTCGCAGCCCCGGCGGCGGCAGGTGTCCACGACGGCCAGCGGCAGGTCGTGCTGGATGTGGGCGTTCATCCCGGCCAGTGCGAACTGCAGCGGGTGCACTCCCGGGTGGGCGCGCAGCGCGAACAGCGGCCGCCAGCAGGCGGGCGGCTCCCGTCCGGCCGCGTCGGCGGCCACGGCCCGCAGGTAGTGCCCGGCGAACACCACGTCCAGCTCGGCCGTCGCCCGCGGGTCGACGAAGCACCCGCGGTCCAGCCGGTCGCGCACCGCCTGCGTCACGGTGAGGTAGATCCGGTTGAAGACCGCCACGCCGTCGGCCGGGGGCAGCCCCGCCCCGATCCGCCGCAGCCGGTCGATCACCCGCCCGACCGCGGCCGTCCTCGTGGCCGCCCGCGCCCCCGCTGCCGTCGTACGATCCACCGCCGTGCCGGGCATGCGCCACCCTCCGATGCCGATCGTGCACTGATCGCATCATCGTGACAGCGTGGGCGGGTGCCCGGTGGACGCAGCACGAGCCCGTCGAGCCGGTGTCACACGATCAGGCTGATTCCGTCCGTGGCATGGCACGTATTCGGCCATGACGTTGCAGGGGCTTTGCCGATCCCCCACCTCCTGCCATCATCCCTGCCGTGATCAACCGACGAACCCTCATCGCCGCGTTCGCCGCGGCCCCGGCCCTCGGCACCCTCGGTGCCGTCGTGGGAAGCACCCCCGCGAGCGCCGCCGCCGACCTGTACCCCTCCAACACGGCCCTCTACGCCAGCACGACCGTGGTCGAGGGCGTGGACTACGGCCGCCGCTACCGCCGGCACCTGATGGACGACCAGAGCCTGCAGGGCCGCACGTCCGTCGTCCGGACGACCGTCATCGCCCCGCACGGCGGCGGCATCGAGGTCGGCACCTCCGAACTCTGCCTGGCCGTCGCCGGCTACCACCCGGCCGACCTCGCGCCGACCCCGGCCGCCGGGCCGACGCACGACTTCTGGATGTTCGAGGGCCTGCGCTCCTCCAACAACAGCGAGCTGCACGTCACCTCGACCCACTGCGACGACGGCGTGGCCCGGGCGATGTGCGGCGGCAGCCTCAACGTGGTGTCGCTGCACGGCTGCACCGCCGCCCAGGCCGGCCTGGAGGCCGGTGCCCAGGCCGTGCTGGTCGGCGGCCTGAACGCCACCCTCCGCCAGTACCTGATGGAGGAGTTCGCGGCGGCTGGCATCCGGGCGGTGACCGCCTCCGGCGAGGAGGAGATCGCGGGCATCTCCCCGGAGAACATCTGCAACCGCAGCCTGCTCGGGATGGGCGCCCAGCTGGAGATGACCACCGAGCTGCGGGCCGCGATGTTCGCCCCGGGCAAGAACACCCGCGCCGACCGGGCGACCAACACCCTGCCGCTGTTCTGGAGCTGTGCGACCGCGGTCCGGGCCGCGATCCGGCGGCTGGAAGCGGGCCAGCCCGTCCTCTGACGGGCCGGACAGCCGGACAGCCGGGCAGCCGGCCGCGGCGCGCGGGGCCGGCGTCAGCCCAGCTCGTACTCCAGGACGTAGGCGTGGGCGCCGGACTCGTCGACGGTCAGCCGGAACTCCCCGGTGATCCCGGCCAGCTCGCCCGCGCCCGTGCCCGGCACCACGCGTATCGTCGTGCCGGTGGTGTCCCAGGCCGTGTGCTGGAGCACGAACGAGCCCGCGCGCCCGTCCAGTTCACCCGTCACGTGCTCCACCGCGACGTACGAGGCCGGGCTGCCGGAGGGGCCCGTGACGGAGAGCATCCGCACCTCGCTCGCCCCGCTCAGCCCGCCCGTGAAGGTCTTGGCGATCCGGACCCGCCCGAAGGCCGCGCCCTCCCGCTCCTCCGTCTCCACCGGCTCGAACGCGGTGAGCTCGAACGACCCGCTCGCCCTGTTCCCCATGGCACCGTCCCCTCGTCGACCGTCCACTGCTGGGCGGCCGGCTCCCCGCCGACCGCGAACCGAGCCTTGCACACCCCACTGACAATCGCGTCCGGGCCGCTCGGCGGAGCCGCCGGAGCCGGCGGCGCGGCCCGGTCACGGCTCCCAGCGGATCGCCAGCACCGCCGCGTCGTCGGCCAGCCCGGTGGCCCCGACCCAGTCGCCGACGTCCTCCAGCACGGCGTCCAGCAGGTCCGCCGGCGAGCCGCCGTGCAGGCCGGGCAGCCGCTCCGCGATGGGGTAGAACCGGCCCCCGGCGTCCCGGGCCTCCGACAC
>NZ_JBIVVI010001241.1:0-2578 GCF_044757675.1 Kitasatospora sp. NPDC091257 | reverse complement strand
ACCCCCGGCGGCATCACGCAACCCCGGCCGGCGCCCCGTCGGACGGTGTCGCGGCGGCCGCCCCGCGCTCGGCCGGACGGGTGAGCACCGGCATGCCGCACCCGCCGTCGGCCGCTGCTCGGGCACGATCGTTCAGCCCAGCTGTGGCCGCCCTTAAGAATTCCTCGATGGACCGCACCCCCTCCGACCAGGCAGATTTCTGCCTGCCCGGAGTGCGACCGTCAGGAACGGCCGAACCGGGCCCCTCGGCCTGCCCGACCCCCGAAGGCCGTCCCCGCGCACGTCAGGAGCCGTTGCCGTGAAGGCACTCGTCAAGCAGCAGGCCGAGCCCGGCCTCTGGATGATCGATGTCCCGAAGCCCGAGATCGGCCCCGGCGAGGTGCTGATCAAGGTGCTGCGGACCGGCATCTGCGGCACCGACCTGCACATCCGCAAGTGGGACGGCTGGGCCCAGCAGACCATCAGGACCCCGCTGGTGCTGGGCCACGAGTTCGTCGGCGAGGTCGCCGAGCTCGGCGCCGGCGTCGCGGACATCGCGGTCGGCGACCTGGTCAGCGGCGAGGGCCACCTGGTCTGCGGCAAGTGCCGCAACTGCCTGGCCGGCCGCCGCCACCTGTGCCGCAACACCGTCGGCCTGGGCGTCAACCGTGACGGCGCCTTCGCCGAGTACGTGGCGCTGCCCGCCTCCAACGTCTGGGTGCACCGGGTGCCGGTCGACCTGGACGTGGCCGCGATCTTCGACCCGTTCGGCAACGCCGTGCACACCGCGCTGTCCTTCCCGCTGGTCGGCGAGGACGTGCTGGTCACCGGCGCCGGTCCGATCGGCATCATGGCCGCCGCCGTCGCCAAGCACGCCGGCGCCCGCAACGTGATGATCACCGACGTCTCCCCGTACCGCCTCGACCTGGCCCGCCGGGTCGGTGTGACGCTGGCGCTCGACGTCTCCGAGCACACCATCGAGGAGGGCCAGCAGAAGCTGGGCCTGCGCGAGGGCTTCGACGTCGGCCTGGAGATGTCCGGCCGTCCCGAGGCGATGCAGTCGATGATCGCCAACATGACCCACGGCGGGAAGATCGCCATGCTCGGCCTGCCCGCCGAGCAGTTCCCGGTGGACTGGGCCTCGATCGTCACCTCGATGATCACCATCAAGGGCATCTACGGCCGCGAGATGTTCGAGACCTGGTACGCGATGTCCGTGCTGCTGGAGGGCGGCCTGGACCTCAGCCCGGTGATCACCGGCCGCTACGCCGCCACCGACTTCGAGGCCGCGTTCGACGACGCCGCGGGCGGCAACTGCGGCAAGATCATCCTCGACTGGACCGCCTGAGCCCGCCCCAGCCCCGCCGAACTGCTCCCGCCGAACTGCTTAAGGAGACCGCAGTGTTCGACAACGTGCGTGCCGACGTCGCCGCCACCCTGGACGAGATCCGCGAGGCCGGCCTGTTCAAGCCCGAGCGGGTGATCGGAAGCCCGCAGAGCGCCGCCGTCACCGTGACCGGCGGCGGCCGCCCGGGCGAGGTGCTGAACTTCTGCGCCAACAACTACCTCGGCCTGGCCGACCACCCCGAGGTGCTCGCCGCGGCCAAGGACGCCCTGGACCGCTGGGGCTACGGGATGGCCTCGGTCCGCTTCATCTGCGGCACCCAGGACGTCCACAAGGAGCTGGAGGACCGCCTCTCGGCCTTCCTCGGCCAGGAGGACACGATCCTCTACTCCTCCTGCTTCGACGCCAACGGCGGTGTCTTCGAGACCCTGCTGGACGACCGCGACGCCGTCATCTCCGACGCGCTGAACCACGCCAGCATCATCGACGGCATCCGGCTCAGCAAGGCCCGCCGCCACCGCTACGCCAACCGTGACCTGGCCGACCTGGAGAAGCAGCTCCAGGACACCCAGGACGCCCGCCGCCGCCTGATCGTCACCGACGGCGTGTTCTCGATGGACGGCTACGTCGCCCCGCTGCGCGAGATCTGCGACCTGGCCGACCGCTACGACGCCATGGTCATGGTGGACGACTCGCACGCCGTCGGCTTCGTCGGCGCGGGCGGCCGGGGCACCCCGGAGCTGCACGGCGTGATGGACCGCGTGGACATCATCACCGGCACCCTCGGCAAGGCGCTCGGCGGCGCCTCCGGCGGCTACGTCGCCGCCCGCCGGGAGATCGTCGCCCTGCTGCGCCAGCGCTCCCGCCCGTACCTGTTCTCCAACTCGCTGGCCCCGGTGATCGCGGCCGCCTCGCTCAAGGTGCTCGACCTGGTCGAGAAGTCCAACGAGCTGCGCGAGCGGCTCGCGGCCAACACGGCGCTGTTCCGGACGCGGATGACCGAGGCCGGGTTCGAGATCCTGCCCGGCGACCACCCGATCGCCCCGGTGATGATCGGAGACGCGGCCGAGGCCGGCCGGCTCGCCGAACTGCTGCTGGAGCGCGGCGTGTACGTGATCGGCTTCTCCTACCCGGTGGTGCCGCACGGCCAGGCCCGGATCCGGGTGCAGCTGTCCGCGGCGCACTCCACCGAGGACGTCGAGCGCGCCGTCGCGGCCTTCATGGACGCGCGCGCCGCCCTGGAGGGCTGACCTC
>NZ_JBIVVI010001240.1:0-2586 GCF_044757675.1 Kitasatospora sp. NPDC091257 | reverse complement strand
GGCAAGGCCGCCTGGCGGGGCCTGGACGCCCTCCTCACCCCCATCCGCCAGGGCCCGGACGGCGCCTTCGAGACCAGCGTTCTGCTCGACGAGGCCAGCGCCCTGCGGGAGATCGGCAAACTCACGGCCGACTACCCGCTGCAGGTCGAGACCTTCGGCATGGTCTACGGCACCCAGTCCTCCGTCGTCGAGGACGTCATCCACGACGCGATCCCGCTGCCGCTGCTGGCCCTCCACCAGGACAGCGAGGCCCACCAGCTCCTCCTGGACGTCGCCGAGCAGGCGGAACAGCTCGCGAAGGCCGTCAATAACCTTTCCGCCGACCTGCGCCGGGCCGCCGGGACCGACCCCATCCCCTGGGACAAGGGCCAGCGCCCCGGCGACCTCCTCCTGCACACCCTCGACCCCCTGGTGCGGCGCCTGCTCGCCGGCGTCCGCGACGCCGGAACCGACGAAGACGTCCTGGAGCGGGGCAGGCTCGCCTGGGAGGAACTGGCCCACCGCCTGGCACGGGAGGCGGCGAACGAGCTCCTGCTGGCCGCCCCTGCCAGCACCTTCGCGGGCCGCATCGTCGGCCCGGCAAGCAAGTCGGGCAAACCGCAGACCTACAGGCTCGGCACCGCTGGCGCGAACTTCCGGCGCCAGGTCAACGAGATTCTCCCCCGTTACGCCGACGCCGTTCGGGAAGCGGCCGCCGCCCGCGAGGCCGAGACCGGACCCGCCCTCGAACCCGACCCCGATCCCGATTCCGGAGCGGACCTTGACTACTGAGCACACCACCGCCGCCAAGCGGTGCCGGTACTGGGACCGGTTCACCGCCCACGACCACACCTGGCGCATCGACCCGCGTACCGAGCAGCCGCGCCGACCGCCCGGCGAGGACCTCGCGGCCCTGCGCTCCGGCCTCGGGCGCCCCGTCATGGACAGCCCCAAGATGTGTGCGTTCTACAGCTGCGAGGTCAACGACGTCCTGGCGTTGCGCGACGAGGTCTCCGACGAGCAGAAGGCCGAGCACGCCGCCCTCGCCCTCTACGGCCTGCACCAGCAGAGCCAGTCCACGCCTATGCACCGCCGAGGAGTCAAGCTCGGCGAGGCCCTGCGAGCCCTGCGCCGCAGCGGCAAGTTCAGCGAGGAGGCACTCGACACCCGCGTCGCCCAGCTCGCGGGCGCCACCAGCGTGTCCGCGCTGCTGGTGCATCTGCGCGGCCTGGTCACCCAGCTGCGGACCGTCGGGCAGCCGCTGGACTACAACCACCTGATGGCCGACATCCAGGCCTGGCACCACACCGACCGGCGCCCGCAGGTCCGCCTCAAGTGGGCCATCGGCTATCAGGCCTGGAAGGACAAGGGCAAGGACAAGGACAAGGACAAGGGCGCCGCCGGTAGCTGACCGAGCCGGCGGGCAACCGCAGCCCCGGCACACCCGCCACCACCGGCACCACCACCTTCGAGGAGAAGCGCATGACCGACCGCCTCTACATCGACGTGCACATCCTGCAGACCGTCCCGCCGGCGAACCTCAACCGGGACGACAACGGCAACCCGAAGGAGGCCTACTTCGGCGGCAAGCGACGCTCCCGCGTCTCCTCCCAGGCCTGGAAGCGCGCCACCCGGATCCACTTCACCGAGAGCCGCGACCCGCAGGACCTCGCCACCCGCACCAAGCGGATCGCCTCCCAGCTCGCCAAGGGCATCGCCGAGCGCAGCGGCATCGCGGCCGAAGACGCGCAGCGGATCGCCGATGCGCTGATCAAGTCGACCGGAATCTCCGCGGGCAAGAAGGCGGGCGACACCGCCTACCTGCTCTTCTACGGGCGCCGCCAGCTGGACGCCATCGTCGCCCTGGTCGCCGACAATGCCACCGACCTCGCCGCCCTCGACGCCAAGGCCCTTGAGGAGGCCGTCAAGACCCTGCCGGTCAAGGAGCAGCTGCAGACCGGCCACCCGGCCGACGTGGCGTTGTTCGGCCGCATGGTCGCCGACATCCCCGGACTCAATGTCGACGCCGCCACCCAGGTCGCGCACGCGATCTCCACCCACGCCGCCGAGCTCGAATTTGACTACTACACGGCTGTCGACGACGAGAACAGCGAGGACGAGACCGGCGCCGGCATGATCGGCACCATCGGCTTCAACTCCGCGACCCTCTATCGCTACGCGACCGTCGGCCTGCACCAGCTGCGGGAGAACCTCGGCGACGACAAGGCCGCCGTCGACGCCGTCGACCTGTTCGTCGACTCCTTCGCCCGTTCCATGCCCACCGGTTACGGCAACTCCTTCGCCCACCGCACCCGCCCGAGCCTGGTGGCCGTCGTCGTGCGCGCCGACCAGCCAGTCAACCTCGTATCCGCGTACGAGAACCCCGTCCCGGCGAGCCAGGGCATCGTCGCCGAGTCCGCGCGCCGCCTCGCGGCGGAGTTCGCCAACGCCACCGAGCAGTGGGGCGACACCCCGCTGTACGTCGGCATCTGCCACACCCTCGGCGCCGACACGGAGGAGACCGGGGGGAAGCTGCTGGAGGCCTTCGGTGCGAACCGCACCTTCCCCGACCTGCGCGAGGGCCTGCGCACCGTGCTCATCGAGGGG
>NZ_JBIVVI010001239.1:0-2587 GCF_044757675.1 Kitasatospora sp. NPDC091257 | reverse complement strand
GGCCGAAGTCGTAGGCGGTGACGGCCTCGTCCCAGAAGAGGTGCAGGCCGCAGGGGGTGTCACGCTCGGCTTCGGGCATGGCCTCCACCGTAGCGGGTGGCGGTGGCCGGACCGCCGTCAGGGCGCGCCGGGGCGGCACTCGCGGGAGCCGCCGGGCACGGGGTGCGCAAGGAAACTACGGAAGTTGTGGGGCAGCTGTGGAGGCGGGTGTCGAGGCGGTGCAGACAAACGCTTTGCGACTCCATATCCTCTCCGCCATGAAGCCATTCAGCGTGCAACGCCTTGGGGTAATTCTCGCTGCAATACTGGGTTTTGGCGTCTTCTTCGCCGCCCAGCCGGCCTCCGCCGCGGTCAGCGGCACCACCTTCGCGGTCGACAAGTCGACGGCGAAGGCGGGAGACCAGCTGACCCTGACGCTGTCGCTCACCAACAGTGAGACCAGTCCCATCTACTTCGCCTACGAGGCCGTCCAGCCGACCTGGCCGGCCAACACGCAGGCCGGAGCGTTCACCGTCCTCAGCTGCACCGGTGACACCTCCGACTGCGCGATCAACGGGAACAGCGCCAACTTCCACTTCAACGCGCCGATCGCGCCCGGGGCGACGAAGAGCGTCACGCTCACCGTCAAGATCACCGACACCCCGGCGTGGGGCACCGCGCCGTACACGCTGAACTGGGCGCCGTACGTCTACTACGAGTTCGGCCAGGTCGGCAACGGCACGGCCAAGGACCAGGGCTGGACCTACGGAGTGCCCGAGCTCCAGACCGTGATCAGCTGACCCCGCGTCCCGTCGACCGCCCCCGCCGTCACCCGACGGCGGGGGCCGGGGCGGGCTCCGGGGCGGGTTCCGGGGCGAAGCGGTCGGCCAGCGGCAGGACGGCGAGCACCAGCAGCATCGGGGCGAGCAGCGCCCAGCGGTACGAAGCGGCGTCCGCGATCGCCCCGACCAGCGGCGAACCCAGCAGGAACCCCACGTAGTTGAAGAGGTTGAGCCGGGCCACCGCGGCGTCGGAGTCGGCCGGGAGGAGCCGGCCGCCGGCCGCGAACACCTGCGGGATGATCGCGCAGATGCCGAAGCCCAGCACGGTGAAGGCGGCGATGCCCGCCCAGGCGTCGGGCGCGACCGCGGCCAGCCCGAAGCCGAGCGCGGCCAGCGCGGCACCGGTACGGACCACCGGGACGGCGCCGAAGCGCTGCACCGCGCGGTCGCCCAGTGCCCGGCCGACCAGCATCGCGACCATGTAGCCCAGGTAGGAGAGCTTGGCGAGGTCCTCCCGGCTGCCCAGCCCGTCGGTGAGGTACTTGACGCTGTAGTTGGAGACCGAGGCGTCCGCGATGTACGCGAAGGCCATCGCCAGGCAGAGCGGCAGCAGCGGACGCCAGGGGACGGACCGGGCGGCGGCCTCCGCGGCCTCCCGGACGGCGTCGCCGAGTTCGGCCGGGCCGGCGAGCAGGCCGCCGGTCAGCAGGGCGAGCGGGGCGATCACCGCGGCGGCCGTGCCGAACAGCACCGGCAGCCCGAGGTCGTAGTGCGAGCCGAGGCCCGCCAGGGCCGCGCCGAGGATGCCGCCGAGGCTGAACGCCGCATGGAAGCCGATCATGATCGAGCGGCCGTAGCGGTGCTGGAGCCCCACCCCGAGCATGTTCATACTCGCGTCCAGCGCGCCCACCAGCAGCCCGAACGCGCCGAGGGCCAGGGCGAGTTGCCACAGCGTGCCGCCCAGTCCGGCGGCCGCCAGGCTGAGGCAGACGGCGGGCTGGACCACCCGCAGCACGGTCCGTGCGCCGGTGCGCTTCACCAACTGCTCGGAGACGATCGAACCGACCCCGGCCAGGACCGGCACCGCGGCCAGGAAGACCGGCAGCAGCCCGTCGCTCAGCCCGTACCGGTGCTGGATCTCCGGGATGCAGGTGACCAGCAGGGCGAAGGTGACGCCCTGGAGCAGGAAGCTGACGGCGAGCGCCGCCCGCCCGACGCGCAGACCGGGCGCCGCGGGGGACGGGACGGGCCGTGCGGACGGTGCGGCACTCAAGCGGACCTCCAGGCGGACTCCACACGGACCTCGCTACCGACCGGTAGGACGATGTTGGCGAGAGCGTAGGGGGTGCGCCGCGATTACGGGAGGGGTCGCGCAGCGGTCATTTCCCGCCGGAGGCCAACTCCCGGGAGCGGTCCCGCGCCGCCTCCAGGGCGCCGAGCAGCGCGGCCCGCACCCCGTGGTTCTCCAGCTCGCGGATCGCCGCGATGGTGGTGCCGGCCGGGGAGGTGACCGCCTCGCGCAGCTTCACCGGGTGCTCGCCGGAGTCGCGCAGCATCACCGAGGCGCCGATCGCCGACTGCACGATCAGGTCGTGCGCCACCTGCCGGGGCAGCCCGAGCAGGATGCCGGCGTCGGTCATCGCCTCGACCAGGAAGTAGAAGTAGGCCGGACCGGAGCCGGAGAGCGCGGTGGCCGCGTCCTGCTGGGACTCGGGCAGCCGCAGCGCCTTGCCGACCGAGCTGAAGATCTCCTCGGCGCGCACCAGGTGCTCCTCCCCCGCGTGCGAACCGGCCGAGATGACGCTCATCCCCTCGTCCACCAGGAC
>NZ_JBIVVI010001238.1:0-2590 GCF_044757675.1 Kitasatospora sp. NPDC091257 | reverse complement strand
CCCCCCGCTGGCCGCAGCAGACGAACCCGCGCCCGTCCGGCAGCTCGGCCTCGCCGTCCACGTCGATCTCGTGCTCGTACTTGGGCTCCCCGACCTCGAACGGCTCGCCCAGCTCCAGGTGCAGCGAGCCGGGCCCGTCGAAGAACACCTCCCGCACCGTTCCGTCCGCCCTGAACAGCCCGCCGTACGCCGGTATCTCCGACTTCGCCCACAGCTCCACGACCAGGTTCACGACCCCGTCCTCCCCCTCCGCGCTGCCGGAGCCTCCGATGCTGTGCCGGCCAACGGCAAAGGCCCGGACGCCAGTTGGCGTCCGGGCCTCGACCTGAGGGTGTTCGGAAGATGGTTCAGGAGGCGGTGCGGACCCCGGCCGTCGCACCGACCGGGGTGACCTCGACGAGTCCGGCCTCGCCGAAGGTCAGCTTGCAGGTGTCCGCCCGGTAGGTGGCGACGCCCAGCGCCACCAACCGGCCGGCCGCGGCGTACTGGGTGGTCATGACCAGGACCGGGGCGCCGGGCGGGCGCTCCAGCAGGGCGGCCTGCTCGGCCTCGGCGACGCCCAGCTCGACCGAGCGGGACTCGCCGTCCACCTCCAGGCGCTCCAGCTGGCGCAGCACCGAACGGGCGCGGTCGCTCTCGGCGCGGAAGCCCGGCAGGTGCGGCAGGGCGGCGGCCGGAACGTGCAGCGCCTCGGTGGCCACCGCGCGGCCCTCCACCAGGCGGACCCGGCGCACGGTGTGCACGGTGGCGCCCTCGGCGATGCCCAGGCCCTTGGCCAGCTGCGCGGAGGCGGGGGCGGTGGTGCAGTCGAGCGTCCGCCAGGACTGGCTGCGCGCGGCGCCGGGCCAGCCCTCCTCCTGCCGGTTGACCGGGACGCCGACCCGCGGGGCGGCGATCAGGGTGCCGATCCCCCGGCGGCGCACCAGGCGGCCCTCCAGCTCCAGCTGGTCGAGCGCCTGCCGCAGCGTGGCCCGGGCGACGCCGAAGCGGGCCGAGAGCTCGCGCTCGTTGGGCAGCACCTGACCGATGGAGAACTCCGAGTCGATGGCCCGCAGCAGCACCGTGCGCAGGTGCCAGTACTTCGGCTCCGGCACCGCAGAAAGCTGTCCTGTCGTCCCCACCGCGTCCTCCACCCTGATGCTGTCCGCCCTGAGACAAGGAGGGCGGATCCCGGGCCCACCGTCCGCAGTTGCGGCAGGTGGGAGAGCGGGCCTTTATCCGTCCTTCTTTATTAAAGGTCCTTGCAGTAAGTGACCCTAGGCGCTCCGTCCGAAGATGGTCAAGACCAATGGCGCGGCTTGATGGGACTGTCGCACATCTTCATGCCGCGTTCACGACAGGTCCTGTCAGTCACTGTCACCATCCACCTCCATCGGAATCCCGGAGCCCACACCCCGCGGAGCCGGCCACCCGGCCATCGGCCCCGCGCGTCACGATTCGGGTCGGGAACGACCAGTCGGTAGGCTGCCCGGGTGATCGTGGTGACGAGTGTGAACGTGAACGGAATCCGGGCAGCGGCCAGGAAGGGCTTCGTCGAATGGCTGGCCGGCACCGAGGCCGACGTGGTCTGCCTACAGGAGGTGCGCTCCGAACCCGAGCAGCTGCCCGCCGAGCTGCGCGACCTCGACGGCTGGCACGCGGTCTGGGCCCCGGCCGCCACCAAGGGCCGGGCCGGCGTCGCCATCCTCACCCGCGAGAAGCCGCAGCGCACGGTGATCGGATTCGGCTCCGAGGAATTCGACGATTCGGGCAGGTACGTCGAAATCGACCTCCCCGGCCTGACCGTCGCCAGCCTCTACCTCCCCTCCGGTGAAGTCGGCACCGAACGCCAGGACGAGAAGGAACGCTTCATGGCGGAATTCCTCGTCCACCTCACCGCCCTGCGCACCCGCGCCGCCGCCGACGGCCGCGAGGTCGTCGTCTGCGGCGACTGGAACATCGCCCACCGGCCCGAGGACCTCAAGAACTGGAAGGCCAACCAGAAGTCCGCCGGCTTCCTCCCCGAAGAGCGCGCCTGGCTCTCCCGCGTCTACGACGAGGCCGGCTACGTCGACGTCGTCCGCGCCCTCCACCCCGACCGCACCGGCCCCTACTCCTGGTGGTCCTACCGCGGCCGCGCCTTCGACAACGACTCCGGCTGGAGGATCGACCTTCTGACGACTAGTCAGAAGCTCGCGGACACCTGCGTCAAGGCCTACGTCGAGCGCGCAGCCTCCCACGCGGAGCGCTGGAGCGACCACGCACCGGTGACGGCCGTCTTCGACCTCGACCAACTCCATTAATTATTTGCGAAGTTCGGGCAGCTGGCTTCGGCTGCCGCGGTCGTCGCGCGACCTGCCGGGAGCGATGACCGCAGCTGCTATGGCCCGCGAATGGGGCTACGCGGTGATCGCCATTCTCTGAGTGGAAGTCAGTTTCTTTTCCGGGAACGCGTCGGTTTGTAAAAGTCACGATCGGGCGGCCAGCGTACGCACAGGCCTTCGCAGAGCCGTGCCCGTCATTCATGGAGTTAACACGTCGAATGACTGTCACGGCGCGCGTCTGCCGCTAGAGTCTCTGACGTTTCCAGTCGTTAGTCCGCGAAGAACGG
>NZ_JBIVVI010001237.1:0-2591 GCF_044757675.1 Kitasatospora sp. NPDC091257 | reverse complement strand
GGCTCCGCGTGACCCGCCCCCAAGCCCCCGGCCGGCACCGCCTCGCGGTGCCCGGCCGTCACCCTCGCAGGCACTTGCAGAATGGAGCAGTTCGATGACGTCGACCGATACAACCCGTGAGGAAGTCGTCACAGCCCGCCGGACCGCGGTGGCACCGAAGCCCGCCGGCGCCGCCGTCCCGCGCGTACCCGCCCAACTGCGCGGCAGGCCGGCCCAGGTGCGGGTGGCGGTCTACGCGGAGGACCTCATCCTGCAGACCGGAGTGGTCCAGCAGCTGCGCCAGCGGCCCGAGGTGGAACTGCTGAGCGAGAGCGAGGCCGGGCAGGCCGAGGTCTCCCTGCTGGTGGTGGACTCGTTGACGGAGACGGTGACCGAGCACCTGCGGCGGCTGCGGCTCGCGACGTCGGGCCGGATAGGCCTGGTCGTGGGCCACTTCGAGGCCGGCGGGCTGCAGACCATCGTGGAGAACGGGGTCGCCGCCGTACTGCGGAGGTCCGAGGCCGACCAGGACCGGCTGGTGCACCTCATCACCGCCCTGGCCAACGGCGAGGGCGTGATGCCCGGCGACCTGCTCGGCGAGCTGCTCGACCGGATCGGGATCCTCCAGCGCACCATGCTGGACGGGAGGGGCCTGACCCTCTCGACCTTAACCGCGCGGGAGGCGGAGATGCTGAAGCTGGTGGCGGAGGGCTTCGACACCAGCGAGATCGCCGCCAAGACCTCGTACTCCGAGCGGACGGTGAAGAACGTGCTGCACGAGATCATCACCCGCCTCGGCCTGCGCAACCGGGCCCACGCGGTGGGGTACGCGATGCGGCGCGGCCTGATCTGACGGAAGCGGTGCCTCGCCCGGCCGGGCGAGGCACCGCGTGGAGCGGGGAGCGCTCAGAGGAGCCCGAAGTCGAACTCCCCGCCGGCGACGGCGGTGATGAAGGAGCCGATGACCGACGTGTACATCCGACGTGCGGAGTTGCGCCTCGGCGCGGCCCTGGAGGGCCTCGCTCTCGTCCTCCAGGGGGCGACCGCGCGCCCGGAGGAGCACAACTGCGAGTGCCATTGGGGCAGCGCCGAAGAGCTCGCCTTCCTCAAGGTGCCGGGCGTGCGGCTCGATCCCGACCTCCTCCGGCGGACCTGGCAGGCCCCCGACTGGAGCGACCACGGCTCGGTGCTCCGCCGCGTCCTGCCTCAGCTCGCGTGCGCCCTCGTCGACAGCCGGTCCGAGTCGTCCCGGTACCAGGACGAGATCGGTCTCTCGCTCGCCCGCGGGCGCTGGCAGGAGTGGCCCCGGGAGCAGGCCGCGGCCGTGCGGGAGTTCCTGCACGCGTTCTGGGCCACAGCCTCGTCACCGCCGACCCCCTCGCGGACGCGCACGGGACCCTCGTCCTGTGCGTCGAGGCGTCCGGCGAACTGAGCCCCTGGCTCGACGTCTGGGCGGCGCTGGAGCATCCGACGGCCGACCGGAACCTCGCGGAGGCCGTCGACGCGTGGGACTACGACCTGCTCGTCGACCAACTCCCCTGGAGGACCTGGCACGACAAGGACGCCATGGTGGCCGTGCTCACCGCCTGGCTCACCCGCCACGCCCCCGCCCGGCTGAGGGCGCACGACGCACCGGAGGACCTGCTCCACCGTCTGCGGCTGATCGGTCTCACCGGGCCCGCCCGCTGGGACGATCCGCATTGGCCCCACTACAGCTACTGACGGTGGGAGTGGAGGCCCCGGGCCGGGCGCTGCCGGGCGGAGCTAGGGTCTGCGCATGCTCCTGTGGATCAACGGCCCGTTCGGCGCCGGCAAGACTCAGACCGCGCACGAGATCCGGTGGCGCCTTCCGGGCAGCGTCATCTGCGACCCCGAGCACGTGGGTTTCGGCCTGCACCGGATGATGCCGCCGTCGATGCGCGGGGACTTCCAGGATCTTCCCGCCTGGCGGCAAGGTGTCGTCGACGTGCTGGACCGAGTCCTCACCGATCACGACGGTGTGGTGATCGCACCGATGACGGTCGTGGAGCCGGTGTACTTCCGGGAGACCGTCGGTCGGTTGCGGGAACGCGGCCATGACGTCCGCCACTTCACCTTGCTGGCCGAGCGCGCCACGGTGCTGCGACGGCTGCGTGAGCGCGGTTTCGGGCACGTGGTGCAGTTCGTGGCCGGGAAGGACGCCCCGCTGCGCCGGGAGAGCTTCGCCGTGTCGAAGCTGGACGTGTGCCTGGAGCGTTTGCGCGAGGAGGAGTTCGCCCAGCACGTGTGGACCGACCGGCTGACGGTCGCCCAGGTGGCCGACCGCATCGCCGCCGCTTCGGGGCTGACGCTCGCTCCGAACACCGAGGGCGTTCTCCGGGGGCGCGTCCGCCGGGCCTGGACAGGGGTCCGGCACATCCGGTTCGACTGAGCTCCGGCGGCTGAGGCGCGCACGGGAAGTCGGCCGGGCCGACTTCTCACGCGAGGTGCGGGCGGGCTGCCCTTCGGGGACACCGGTTGTTTCCCCCGCCGAGGGTGCCCGGGCTCTCCCGCGGCACGCCCGCGGCGGGGAGACTGCGGGCAGACCGCCCCTGCAACCTGTGAGGTCGAGCGTGATCGGCGCCACCGCCACC
>NZ_JBIVVI010001236.1:0-2592 GCF_044757675.1 Kitasatospora sp. NPDC091257 | reverse complement strand
GCGGGGACCTGGTGGACCTCCTCGCGCAGCGGGCGGACGCCGATCGTGAAGTCGTCGCCGACGCCGGCCAGCCGGTTGAGGCCTCCGGACCACGGGCCGGCGGCGTTGACCACGACCGGCGCGGCGATCCGCGTTCCGTCGGCCAGCCGGATGCCCGCCACCCGGTCCGCGCGCCGGTCGACGGCCACGACGGTGTGGTGGAACAGGAAGCGTGCGCCCAGTCCGGCCGCCGCGTCGGCGAGGTTCCGGGCGGCGAGCTGCGGGTCGTCGACGTACCCGGCGTCCGGGGTGTACAGGGCGCCGAGCTCGCCGGACGGGTCGGCGAAGAAGGCGTCGTCGTCCACCGGCTTCGGCGGCCAGTACCGCCCGGGATCGATCCCGGGAAGGCGCGCGCGCAGCGTCGGGGCGTCCCACCGCTCGTACCGGACTCCGGCGCGGTCGAACAGGGCGGCTGCCTCGGACGGTGCGACGGCGGGGGAGTCGAGCAGTACGGCGCCGGTGCGGTGGAAGGCCGCGAACGGGCGGTGGCCGGTGAGCCGCAGGTGGTCGGGCCAGGACGTCCAGAGGTGCTGCGCCTCCCAGGCCGTGGCCACGCCGGCGAAGGTGGAGTAGTTGAACCGGATGATCGCACTGGAGGCGCTGGTGGAGCCGTGGCCGGCGGCGCCCGCCTTGTCCACGACGGCCACCTGCCGCCCGGTGCGGGCGAGTTCGAGCGCGACGGCGGCACCGATCACTCCGGCTCCGACCACCACGACGTCCGGTTGGCGACTGGTCATCAGGACCTTCGAGAGGGTAGGCGGGGGACGGAGTCGAGCAGTGTCCGAGTGTACGGGTGCCGCGGATTCCGCAACAGGACCTCGGTGGGGGCGGTCTCGACGATCCGGCCGTGCCGCATGACCGCCACCGTGTCGGAGACGTGGCAGACCGCGGGCAGGTTGTGGCCGATGAACAGCATCGACAGGCCGAGCCGCCGCTGGAGGTCGCGGATCGTGTTGAGGACGGAGGCCTGCACCGAGACGTCGAGTGCCGAGGTGATCTCGTCGGCGATCAGCAGGCCGGGCTCGACCGCCAGGGCACGGGCGATGGCGGTTCGCTGGCGTTGGCCGCCGGACAGCTGCCGGGGCAGACGGTCCGCGAACCGGGGGTCCAGGCCGACGAGTTCGAGCAGGGCGGGGACGCGCTCGGCCCGGGCCCGTCGGTCGAGCCGGTGGAACGCGGTGGCCGCTTCGAGGAGTGTCCCGCGGACGGTCATCCGGGGATCCAGCGCGGTGTCCGGGTCCTGGAGCACGATCTGGACCAGGCGGCCGAGCCGACGCCGGTCGCCGATCGTACGGACCCGGACCTCCCGGCCGTCGAGCAGCACCCGGCCCCCGTGCACGGGCGTGAGGCCGACGATCGCGCGGGCCAGGCTCGACTTCCCGGAGCCGGACTCGCCCACGAGCCCGAGTGTCGTGCCGGCCGGGATCTCCAGCGAGACCCCGTCGACGGCGGCGACCGGGCCGCGCGGGCCGTGGTGGCGGACGGTGAGGTCGGAGAGCTGAAGGACGGTCATGGCGTGACCACCTCCGCCGTCACCGGCACCGGGTACCAGCAGGCCACCTGGTGGACCGCGTCGAGGTCCTCCAGCGGTGGGGCCTGCTCGGCGCAGTTGCCCCGGCGACGCGGGCAGCGGGGCTCGAACGGGCAGCCCGGGGCGGGCGCCAGCGGGTCGGGCGGTGTGCCCTCCACCGTGGGCAGCGGCCGGTCGCGGTCCGCCGCGAGGTCCGGCACCGACGCGACCCGGGCCCGGGTGTAGGGGTGCCGGGTGCCGCACGCGAGCCGGTCGGCGGGCAGGGACTCGACGATGGTCCCCGCGTACATCACCAGGACGCGGTCGCAGAACTCGCCCACCAGCGCGACGTCGTGGCTGATGAACAGGACGGCGGCGGAGGTGTCCCGTCGGATGTCGGAGAGCAGCCGGGTGATCTGCCGCTGCACCGTGACGTCCAGCGCGGTGGTCGGCTCGTCGGCGATGATCAGACCCGGACGCACCATCAGCCCGGCGGCGATCAGCACCCGCTGGCGCTGGCCGCCGGAGAGCTGGTGGGGGCGTGCCCGCAGCACGGCCGGGGGCAGGGCCACCCGCTCCAGGGCGGCGGAGGCCTCCGCCGATGCCTGGGCACGGCCGGCGCCGCGGTGCGCCCGGACGGTCTCGGTGAGCTGGGTGGCGATGCGCAGCGAGGGGTTCAGCGCCGAGGCCGGGTTCTGGAAGATCACCGCCAGGCCGGTCGCGAGGTGGTGCTCGCGCTCCTTCGGCGTCAGGGCGGCGAGGTCGGTGCCGAGCAGGCGCAGGGTCCGCCGGGAGACCCGGGCCCGGTCCGGGAGCAGGTCGGCGACGGCGAGTGCGGTGAGCGACTTGCCGGAGCCGGACTCGCCGACGAGCCCGACGATCTCGCCGGCGCGCAGGGACAGGCTCACGCCGCGCACCGGCCGGATCACCCCCTCCGGGGTGGGGAGTTCGACGGTGAGGTCCTCGACCTGGAGCACCGGACCGTCCTCGGCGGGCCCGCTCGGGGCGGGCGGTGGCGCGGGCGTAGGGGGCGCGGGCGTAGG
>NZ_JBIVVI010001235.1:0-2592 GCF_044757675.1 Kitasatospora sp. NPDC091257 | reverse complement strand
CCCCGCCCCGCTCCGCCCCGCTCCGCCCCGCTCCGCCCCGCTCCGCCCCGCTCCGCCCCGCTCCGCCCCGCTCCGCCCCGCTCCGCCCCGCTCCGCTCCGCTCCGCTCCGCTCCGCCCCGCTCCGCTCCGCTCCGCCCCGCTCCGCCCCGCGCCGCGCGGGCGCGCGGGCCACTACGACACCTGAGCGGCCGCCCCGGCCCGTCCGGGCCTCACCACTGCGCCACCCGGTAGTCCTTGAGGAACACCCCCGACACCGGGTCCCCGGCCTCGCCGCGGACGATCGGGTCGTAGACCCGGGCCGCGCCGTCCACGATGTCGAGCGGGGTGCGGAACCCCTGGGCGGCGAGGTGGGCCTTCTTCGGGGCCGGGTTCTCGTCGGTGATCCACCCGGTGTCGACGGCGCACATGTGCACGCCCCGGGGGGCGAGTTCGGCCGCGCTGGTACGGGTGAGCATGTTGAGCGCGGCCTTCGCCATGTTGGTGTGCGGGTGCCGGGCGGTCTTGTTGCGGACGGCGAACCGGCCCTCCACCGCCGTGACGTTGACGATGTAGCGGGCGGGGTGCGGGGAGGCCAGCAGCAGGGGCAGCAGCCGGTCGCAGAGCAGGGCCGGGGCCAGCACGTTGACCAGCTGGGTCTCCAGGACCTCCGCCGGGTCGAGCGAACCGAGCACGGCGGACCAGGAGTTGGCGGGGGCGAGGTCGGGCAGCAGCCCGGACTCGTCGGTGAGGTCCAGCAACGACCCGGCGCCGGAGGAGAGTCGGGCGAGGCCGGCGACCGGCCGGAACCCGGGGGCGTGCTCGATCGCCCGGCGGTCGGCGGCGGGCAGGGCGTCCTGCTCGCCCGCGGCCAGTGGCGCGTACGACTCGGGCGGGCGGCGCAGGGTCTGGGCGGCGTTGTTGACCAGGATGTCGAGCGGGCGCCCGTCGGCGCGCAGCCGGTCGGTCAGGCCGATGACCTGGCGCGGGTCGCGCAGGTCGATGCCGACCACGCTGAGCCGCTCCCACCACTGCCCGCTGCCCTCGGCGGCGCGGAAGCGGCGGACGGTGTCCTGCGGGAACCGGCTGGTGACGATCAGCTCGGCGCCGTCGCGCAGCATCATCAGGGCGAGCTGGAAGCCGATCTTCACCCGCCCGCCGGTGAGCAGCGCCCGGCGCCCGCGCAGGTCGGTCCCCAGGGTACGGCGGGCGGTGTTGTCGGCCGCGCAGTCCGGGCAGAGCATGTGGTAGAAGCCGTCGACCGAGCGGTAGGCCTGCTTGCAGACGTAGCACTTGCGCGGGACCAGCAGCTCGCCGACCGGTCCGTCCGCGGCGGCCAGCGGTGCGTCCTCGCGGCGGGTCCGGCTGCCGGTCGCGGTGGTGGCGAGCAGGTCGGCGTCGGCCTGCCGCACGGCCTGCCGGGCCTCCTGGCGGCGGCGCTTGCGGCTCTCCATGACGAAGGAGCCGAGCTGCCGCTCGGCGTGCAGCCGGGTGCGGTCGTGGGCGGGGAGGGCGCGCAGGCGGCCGAGGGTGCGGCTGAACGCGGCGAGTTCCTCGGCGGTGAGGCCCGCCGCACCGGCGGCGTCGCTCGCCGGATGGATGGTGATCAGCTGGTGATGGTCGTCCCGGACCGTCATGTCCGCCCCCTCGTGCCGTACAGGTGGGAGGGACTGTAGTGGACGGTCCGGGACGATGAGATGCCAATTTCCGCTGGTGGCTGGTGGCTGATGGGCGGCGGACGCCGGGTCCGCGGCCGGGGCCGTCGCCGGGGGGCGTGGGCTCAGCCCGCGTACTGGCCGAGGATCTTCGCGAACTCGTACGGCTGCTGCGGGATGTTGGTGCACGTGGACAGCGAGCCGCCGGTGCAGGCGTTGGCGTCCCGGGTGGCGTCCCAGAAGGACACCATCCCGAGGTGGTTCTGCCGGGCGAAAGCCACCAACTGCTGCGCGTCGGCCTGGTTGTAGACCTGGTGGTCGTCGTTCTCGCCGATCATCGGCGTGACGCCGACCATGGCCCACAGCTGGGCGTCGGTCTTCGCCGGGTAGAGGGCCTTGAGCTGGCCGAACAGCGACTGCGCGGCCTGGACGGCGGCGTTGCCGTAGTCGGTCCCGCTCCGGTAGTAGTCCATCGCCATGATGTTGACCACGTCGACGGCCACCCCGGCGTCCCGGGCGGACTTGACGATGGCGACGCCCTCGGCGGTCAGGCCCTCCGGCAGGACGGGCAGGGTGAAGGAGACCTTGAGGCCCGGGTGGGCCTGCTGGAGCTTGGCGAGCGCGGCGGAGCGGCGGTCGTTGGCGGCGGTGTCGGCGATGGCCGCGCCCTCGATGTCGAAGTCGACGTAGCGCAGGTTGTAGGCGTTCACCACGGCGTCGTACTCGGTGAACAGCGGGTCCACCGTGGTGCAGGCGGCGGCGAGTTCGGTGCCGGCGGCGCCGCCGAAGGAGACCTTGACGTCGCCGCCGGCCGCGCGCAGCGCGTCCACCTGGTCCTTGGCCCAGGCGGTGCGCGGGTCGTAGGCGTTGAACCAGCTGGCCTTGCAGCCGACGCCGGTGACGAAGCCCATGGTGTAGCCCTTGAGGCCGCCGGCCTTGGCCAGGTCGGGCATCGAGGGG
>NZ_JBIVVI010001234.1:0-2593 GCF_044757675.1 Kitasatospora sp. NPDC091257 | reverse complement strand
CCCCCGCCCCGGGATTCCGGAGCAGGGAGCCCGCCGGCCGGACGTCGGGCGCCGGACGTCAGGCGCGGCAGGTCCCGGTGGACCAGTCGACGGTCGCGGCGGCCTGCGAGTACTGCCACTCGGGGCCGAGCAGGTCGCGGTCGAGCTGCGCGGCCGCGCCGCGGCTCTCGACGATGTAGCCGAAGTCCTGCAGCCAGGCCGGGTACAGGTTCTTCGAGCCGATGTAGAAGGCCGAGTCGTCGACCGAGACCAGCTTGTGGTGCAGCGCGTACGGGTGCCCGTCGGCCCAGGTGGCGGTGGGGGCGGCGCGGAAGGAGGCGAGCTGGAGGTTGCCGCAGAGGGCCGCGGCGGCCTTGCCCTGGTCGCCGGTGAGCGCGGTGAGCCGGGCCTTCAGGACGTCGCTGATCTCGACGAGGGACTTCATCTGCGAGTAGCCTCCGCTGCCCACGGTGCCCCGGTTGGCCGGGTCGCTGACCACGATCCGCACCTTGACGCCGGCGGCCAGCTTGGCGGCCAGCGTGTCGTAGAGCCGGGAGTCGTAGCGCGAGAGCGGCGGGCAGGTGCCGTTCAGGTCCTGCTGGGAGATCTCGACGTGCCGCTGGGCGCTGCCGACCAGGGCGCGCAGGGCGTTCTCCTCGGGGTTGACGGTCTCGTAGTCGCGGTCGGCGTTGGTGTTGTCGTGCAGGGTCAGCGGGCCGCACTTGGCGTCCGCCGCCCCGGGGACGGGACCGGGCTGGTAGCGGGAGGAGGGGTCCGCGTCCTTGATGCCGACGCCGAGGCCGCCGACGGCTATCACCGGGACGTTCCCGGCGGCGGGGGCGGGCGGGTTGAGCTCGCGTTCGATCGACGGGCGGCAGGCGCCGCCGTCCGAGGAGGCGAACCACGCGTTGTCGAGCAGGCCGGTCCGGCCGCAGGTCCACTCCCACAGGGTGTCCAGGTAGCGGCCGGCGGAGGTCGCGGCGGGGCCGGTGAGCGCGAGGTCGACGTCCGAGACGGGGTGCGCGGTGTCGAGGTAGTCCTTGCTCCAGCCGTTGATGCCGCCGGTGAGGACGGTGCGCCCGTCGACCACCAGGAGCTTG
Organism: Kitasatospora sp. NPDC091257; assembly: GCF_044757675.1. Taxonomy (NCBI): domain Bacteria; kingdom Bacillati; phylum Actinomycetota; class Actinomycetes; order Kitasatosporales; family Streptomycetaceae; genus Kitasatospora; species Kitasatospora sp. NPDC091257. The sequence continues at coordinate 1,514 of NZ_JBIVVI010001234.1, read as the reverse complement.
GAGTGGTTCCAGGAGAAGGCGGTGCGCGAGGCGGTCATCGAGGCGATGTTGAGGCTGACCGAGGAGGCGGCCGGTCCGAGCTTGGCGACCAGCTCGTCCCGGTAGCGCGACGGCAGCACGTTGGCGTTGTACAGCGGCGCCGCGCCGACCAGGATGCGCACGACCGGGCGGTGCCCGGCGGCGACCGAGGCCTTGAGCCCGGCGACCAGGGCCTCCTCGAATCCGCCGTCGGGGAACGGCGCGAGGCTGGAGACGTCGACGGTCCGGGTGGCGGCGGAGACGTCGGCGGTCATTTTCGCGAGCAGCGCGCGGGTGCCGGGCCGGTCGGCGCAGGTGGCGTCGCCCCAGCAGGCTGGTGTCTGGAACAGCCAGTCGGCGGGGCCGCCGGCCCGGTCGGCGCCGGCCAGGGCGTTGCCGTCGGTGCGCTGCCAGACGGTGCCCTCCAGGCCGGGCGACACCTGGCGCAGCACCTGCTCGACGGCGTCGAGGTGGGCGGTGTCCGTGCCCTGCGCGGGCGCGGAGTCGGCGTGGGACGGCGCGACCGGCAGGACGGTGAGCAGGGTGCTGGCCGCGACGGCGGCGAGGGCACCACGCAGAGCGCGGCGGGGTCGGCGGGAGCCGGGTCGGTACACGTGAGGATCCTTCAGAACATGGCAGGCGTCGTGCTGTTCGCCTACGAGACACCCAGAGACTACCGGCTGGTAACAGGCCGTCAAACTTGGGCATGACAAGAGCGCGGACGGGCCCGGCCGACCCCGGCGAGATCCGGCCCACGCCCCTGAGCTGCACGACGCCGCCGGCCGAGCGACCGCGCAACCGTCCGGCAGCTGTTCGCCGCCCAGGGAGATCACGCCGCCGCGGGCGGTCGACGGAGGAGTACGAACATGCCGCCGCGCCGTTGCCGGAGGATCATGAAAGCAGTGGACGCGCCGGTCTCCGCGCCTCCCCGGATCCGCCGAGCCTGTCGGTCCGCTGCCAGGCCCCACCTCCTGGAGGTCCCCGTGAACAGCTCACCCGCGTCAAGTCCCGCCGGGCCGATCGTCGTCGGTACGGACGGCTCGGAGCCCGCCCGCAGGGCCGTGCTCTTCGCCCTTCGCGAGGCACAGCTGCGGAGAGTCGGCGTACGGGCCGTCTGCGCCTTCGGCGGCCGGCACGCCGATCCGCCGGACCGGGCCATGACGGGCTGGTTCCGCCCGAGCGGCGATCCGGAGCCGCATCTGCACGACGCCGTCGCCCGTGAGGTGACGGACCTGGTCGAGGAGCTGCGACAGCAGGTCGGCGAACCGTATGTCGAGGTCGAGGTGCGCTGCGAGCACGGCCGCCCCGCTCAGGTCCTGCTGGAGGAGAGCCGGGACGCCGGCCTGCTGGTGGTGGGCACCCGCGGTGCCGGCCGCTGGGGCCGGCTCGCCCTCGGCTCGACCAGCACCGAGATCGTCCACCACGCCCGCCTCCCCGTCGTCGTCGTACCACCCGAACCCGGAGCCGCACCCGGGTGAACCCCTGCGCCCGGCGTC
>NZ_JBIVVI010001233.1:0-2594 GCF_044757675.1 Kitasatospora sp. NPDC091257 | reverse complement strand
CCCCCAGGGGACCGTCCTGCGGGCCTGGGTCAGGAGATCGACCACCGCTGCAGCGGCGATCCGGTGTCCGGCTCCTGCGTCACCGCGGCGCCGTCGGCGCCGGAGGCGGTGGTGAGCAGCAGGCCGCTGTGGGCCGAGGTGACGGTGCGGGAGCCGTCGGCCGTCAGCCGGACGTTCCAGTGCTGGTTGGCGCCGCCGCCGCACGGCCACTGGATCACCTGGGCGCCGGCGGCCGTGGAGCCGCCGCTGACGTCGGCGCACATCGACGAGAGGCCGTTGACCAACTCGTACGAGCCGTCGGGCTGGGGGCGGAACTGCCAGAGCTGGTTGCTCCCGCCGGAGGCGGTCCAGGTGATGAGGGGGTTGCCGGCGGCGGTGCTGCTGTCGGCGTCGTCGAGGGCCTTGCCGCCCGTGGTCAGGGTGTGGTTGCCGCTGAGGTCCGGCTCGACGGTCCAGGTGAAGACGGCCGAGGCGCTCGCGGTGCCGGAGGAGGCGGTGACGGTGACCTTCGAGACTCCGGGCCCGGTCGGGGTGCCGGTGATCAGACCCGAAGGGCTGACGGAGAGCCCGGCGGGCAGCCCGGCCCCCGTGAAGGTGAGCGGCTTGCCGGCGCTGTCGGTGGCGCCGAGCTGGACGGAGGCGGCCTTGCCCACGGTGCCGGCCTGGTCGCCGGGGGCGGTGAGGACGACGGCCTCGGGGGCCGTGCCGGTCGGGGCGAGGGCGAGGGTCTGCTCGGCCGCCGTGCGGCCGCCGCCGACCGTGCCGCCGGTGGTGTCGCTCCAGGAGCGGGCGGGCACGGTCTCGGCGAGCCGGCCCGAGGTGCCGGACATGCCGATCACCAGGCCGCTGTAACGGTTCACCAGCTGGAACCGGCCCTTCCCGGCCTTGCTGGGGAGCATGAACCACTGCTGCCCGACGGTGGCGTTCCCGCCGACGGCGCCGGTGGCGGTCAGCGCGGCGCCCCAGGCCCGGCCCGCCGTCGAGGTGGCGTCGACGCCCAGCAGCTGACCGGTGGCGGCGTTGACGATCCGGTAGGAGCCGTCGCCCTCGGCCAGGAACCGCCAGGACTCGCGGGCGGAGCCGGCCGCCTTGGCCGTGGAGGTGACGGCGGAGCCGCCGGAGGTCTGGGCGAGGACCCGGCCGTTGCCGCTCTGGATCCGGTAGGTCCTGGTCAGGTCGACCGGCGGGGCGGCCGGCGCGGAGGAGCCGACGGTGAGCTCGACGTACTGGCCGTCCGAGCCGGCGCAGGCGAAGGAGCAGTACGACCTGAAGGTCTTGCCGACGATCGTGGCGCCGGTCAGGCTGGCGCTGTCCAGGAACCAGCGGTACCAGGAGGCGGTGTGGTAACTGCCGGTGTCGCCGAGCAGGGTCCACTTCTGGGTGGCCAGGTCCTTGGTGGCGTAGATCTGCTGCGGGGCGTTGCCGCTCTGGTCGACGGCCTGCGGAGTGCCGATGTAGAGGCCCAGATAGGCGTCGTAGCTGATGTTCATGACGAACAGCGGCGTGCTCGGGGCGAGCGTGCCGGCCGCGATCTGCTGGCTGACGGTGCCGGGGTTGGCGGGGTTGTACTCCTTGGCCGGCGGGAGGTACCCGGTGGGGTTGGCGCCGTCGGCGGGCACCATGTCGCTCTCCAGGCCGCCGGCCCCGGGCTGCGACCACGCGCCGTCGAACCACTTCTGCCAGCTGCCCGGCGCCATCTTGGCGGACATCGGGGCCCGCGCGACGTGCTGCTGGAACGCGCCCCAGCTGCCGCCCTTGTCGACGATCCGGGAGCCGTAGAAGACGTAGAAGTATCCGGAGGCGGTGTCCACGAACAGTCGCTGGTCGCCGTCGCCGTAGGAGAAGGTCTGCTGCGGGAAGGCCGCGGTGTCGCCGCGTGCGGTGCTGTACGGCGAGGTGATCACGTGGTCCCTGATGGCCCAGGTCCGGCCCTGGTCGGTGGAGACGGCGTAGTCGATCGCGTCGTAGTGCAGGCCGTCGCCGAAGGGCTGGGGGGTGAACTCGTTGTGCACCAGCCCGTACCAGTCCCCGGTGTCCGGGTCGACCCAGACCCCGGCCAGGTCGCAGTAGTTCCGCTGGGCGTAGTGCGAACCCTGCGGCGCGTAGCTGGACTGCCGTCCGGTGGGGCTGTTGTTGCAGCGTGCGGTGGTGTCGTCGTTGCGGTCCGACGGGTCGGCGGGGTTGACGGCGTCGCTGATCGCGGCGGACCTGGTGGCGCTGTCGAAGTCCCGGCCGGTGAAGAAGTCCCACTGCCGGGAGTCCTTGGCGCCGTACAGCGCGTGGGACTGCTGGAAGTAGAAGGTGCCGTCCTTGTCGGTGTAGGGGCTGGCCTGGGTGTCGTCGGGGTAGGCGTACGAGCCGGTCCTGCCGACCGAGACCGTGTACGTGGCGGGGGCCGGTTTGCCGGCGGCAGGTGAGTCGGCGGACGGCCTGTCGGCGGGCGCCGGTCCGGCGGCCAGGGTGCCGGCGCCGAGTGCCGCCAGGGCGGTGGCGGCGAGGACGCGGGCCCATCGGGTGCGTAGAGGTGGCACTGGTACTCCTCTTCCGTGGCGGGGCGCACGGTTGCGCCCCTGCTGTGGGGGGTGCGGAACGGG
>NZ_JBIVVI010001232.1:0-2595 GCF_044757675.1 Kitasatospora sp. NPDC091257 | reverse complement strand
CAACGGCGCGACCTGGACGCTCGCGGTGGAGATGCTCTGCTACGCGATGTTCCCGCTGCTGGTCCGGTTCGTCCGCCGGCTCGGCAACCGGGCGCAGCCGTACACATCCGGGGCCGCACGGGGAAGCGGTGACGGCGCGGCCGGCCGCGGCCGCCTTCGACGGGTTCAACGAGCTCGACAGGCCGGGCCGGTGTGCGGGCGGGGCCCGGCGGCGGCGCATCGCCGAGCGCCTGACATCCTGGCCGCATGGACGCCGACGACCCGAATCCGGTCCACCTCGACCACGTGATGGACGGGTTGGCGACGAACCCCGCCCTGCCCGCCGCGATGGTCCGGCGGCTGTTCGCCCGGCGGCACGGACTCGGGAAGGTGGCGGGTCGTGCGGACCTCACCGAGGAGATGATCGACGAGATCATCGCGACCGACGACCACTGGCTCCTGCACGGCCTGGCCCTCAACGACCGGCTGCCGCACCGGTTCCGCCTGCGTCTGGCCGCCCACCCGGACGAGGGGGTGCGGGCCGCGCTCGCCGTCCGCGCCGCGACCGCACCGCGGCGGATGCTGGAGCAGCTCGTCGACGATCCGGCGCCGAAGGTCCGCGAGTACCTGGCCCAGGAGGACGGCACCCCGCCCGACCTGAGGGCCCGCCTCGCGGCCGACCCCGACCCCGCGGTCCGCGCCGCGCTGGCGAAGCACTGGACGCGGGCCCCGGAAGCGGTGCGCCGGATCCTGCTCACCGACCCCGAGCCGCAGGTCCGCGCCGCCGCCTGCTCCACCTGCTTCGCGCACCTGCCGCATCCGGTACCGCCCGCGGATCTGCTGCCGACACTGCTGGCGGACCCGGTGACCCGGGCGGGCGCGGTGGTCCACGCCGTCCTCGACGCGGACACCGCCCGGCGGCTCGCCGAGGACCCGGACAGCGGCGTGCGCGCCGAACTCGCCCGGCATCCCGACCTGCCGCCGTCGCTGCGCGAGGCCCTGGCCGTCGATCCGGCCCCGAGCGTGCGGGTGAAGGTCTTCGCCCGGCCCGACACACCGGAGCACGAGCGGGCACGGATCCACACCTCGGTCCACGAGCTCGCGCAGTCGACGGCCGAGCCGGACCCCGACGCCGACGACGAAGCCCTCCTGCAGTGGTACGAGAACTCCTTCGCGCCCACGGAACTACGGATCCTGCGCCTGGACTGGGTGACGGCCGATCCGCTGCCGCACCTCGACTCGCCCTACATCTGCTTCCGGGTCTCCGCGGCCGCCGGCAGGGACCTTCCCGCCGAGGCGGTGGCCCGACTGCTCGGCGACGAGGAGGAGATGGTCCGCCTCACCATGGCGCACACCGCCCCGCACCTGGTCGACCCGGCGACCGCCGAGGACATCGAGCGCCGCTACCGCGGACGCGACAAGTTCACGTTCTGGTGGGACAGGGCGCGGGTCCTGCCGTTGCCGCCGGAGACCCTGCGCCGCTTCGCCACCGACCCCCAGCCCCGGCTGCGCTCGCTGGCGCCCCGCGATCCGGACCTGCCCCCGCAAGTCGCCGAGCAGCTGGCCGACGATTTTGAGGAGCGTGTCCGCCGGGCGGTCGCCTCCCACCGCAGCCTCCCGCTCCCGTCCCTGCTGCGGCTGCTCGCCGACCCTTCCGAACACGTCGCGCGGGCCGCCGCCGCCTCGCCGGTGCTCCCCGTCGAGCACATGGAGCGGCTGCTGACCCGGGCGGGCCTGTAGCCGTCGCGGACCCGCCCGGGGCCGATGCCGCCGCCAGGGCCTCGGGCCGTCGCGTCCTCAGGGCCTTCGGTTCGCCGGCCCGCCCTCGACCCACTGCGGCACGCGCACCGGCGCGAGGAACTTCTGGTTGAGGACCAGTAGCCACGCCAGCGCGATGATGCCGACGATCGGGAGCCCGAGCAGCAGCAGGAGGAAGAGGATCGGGTGTTCGTGGCTGAACGCGTCGGCGTTGAGCCCGAAGAGCGTCACGGGGCCGGCGACGACCAGCGGCACCACCAGCCAGCAGAACAGGTAGGTGCGGATCGCCTCGCTCGCGCGCAGCTCGGCCTCGCCGAGGAACACGTACTCGGTGGTGGTCGTCGAGGCGCCGCCTCGCCCGGGGACGTCGACCGTCTCGCCCTCCTGGACGTAGTAGCGGCCCAGCGGCCGGATCGGCAGCATCAGGACGGTGAACCAGCGGGTGGCGAAGCAGGCGCCCCGGGCGTCCACGCGGGTCTTGCCCAGCATCGTGCGCCCGAATCCGTTGACCGTGCCCAGCCGTGGTGCCGCGCGCAGCGGCCTGACCTTGTCCGGCATCCGACCCCCTCGTCCTGGTGGCAACTCTTGATCCCAGCATGCCAGTCGCCTGCGACACCGTGCCGGGCCGGGGCGCGACTCCCGCCCCCGGCCCGCCGCTGACGGATCCTCGCCTGCCGTCGGCCGGGCCGGCTTCCCGCGGGAGGCGTGCGCGCGCGGCGGCGGGGCCGTCCCCTCGGGACCGCCCGCTGCGGACCGTCCTCGACGGCACGCGCGGTGCGGCGGTGCGGGAGAAGGGGCGGTCGGACATCAGGGCGGCGGCGGCCATCCGGCGCACCGTCCAGGGAGCGTCGAGGGAGG
>NZ_JBIVVI010001231.1:0-2598 GCF_044757675.1 Kitasatospora sp. NPDC091257 | reverse complement strand
GTCTGAGCCCCGCCGCCCGCGCCGTCGAGAGCGCCCCTCCCCGATCAAGGGGGAGGGGCGCTCCCGGCGTTTCGTGGGCCCTTCGGAGTGGATTCCCGGCCGTGCCGGCGGTCGTCCATCGACAAGTACTAGGACGTCCGAGTAAATTGTTAGGACGTCCTACTAGCTGTGCCGCCCGTCGCCGTGGCGGCCGTACGGAGCGGAGTTCGGGGTCATGGACGCCGAGGAGATCGAGCGCGGCCGGCAGCGCTGGCAGCAGCGGTACGACAAGGCCCGCAAGCGTGACGCGGACTTCACCACCCTCTCCGGTGACGAGGTCGAGCCGGTCTACGGCCCGCCCGCCGGGCAGGCCCACGAGGGTTTCGAGCGGATCGGCTGGCCGGGCGAGTACCCGTACACCCGCGGCCTGCACCCGACCGGCTACCGGGGCCGCACCTGGACCATCCGCCAGTTCGCCGGCTTCGGCAACGCCCAGCAGACCAACGAGCGCTACCGGATGATCCTGGACGCCGGCGGCGGCGGCCTCTCGGTCGCCTTCGACATGCCCACCCTGATGGGCTACGACTCGGACGACCCGAAGTCGCTCGGCGAGGTCGGCCACTGCGGAGTGGCCATCGACTCGGCCGCCGACATGGAGGTGCTGTTCGCCGGCATCCCGCTCGGCGAGGTCACCACCTCGATGACGATCAGCGGCCCGGCCGTGCCGGTCTTCTGCATGTACCTGGTCGCCGCCGAGCGCCAGGGCGTGGACCCGGCGGTGCTCAACGGCACCCTCCAGACGGACATCTTCAAGGAGTACATCGCGCAGAAGGAGTGGCTCTTCGCCCCCGAGCCGCACCTGCGCCTGATCGGCGACCTGATGGCCTACTGCGCCGAGGGCATCCCCGCGTACAAGCCGCTGTCGGTCTCCGGCTACCACATCCGCGAGGCCGGGGCGACGGCCGCGCAGGAGCTGGCGTACACCCTCGCGGACGGCTTCGGCTACGTCGAGCTGGGCCTGTCCCGCGGCCTGGACGTGGACGTCTTCGCGCCCGGCCTGTCCTTCTTCTTCGACGCGCACCTGGACTTCTTCGAGGAGATCGCCAAGTTCCGCGCCGCGCGCCGGATCTGGGCCCGCTGGATGCGCGAGCGCTTCGGCGCCAAGACCGACAAGGCGCAGTGGCTGCGCTTCCACACCCAGACCGCCGGCGTCTCGCTGACCGCGCAGCAGCCGTACAACAACGTGGTCCGCACCGCCGTGGAGGCACTGGCCGCGGTGCTCGGCGGCACCAACTCGCTGCACACCAACGCCCTGGACGAGACCCTGGCGCTGCCCTCCGAGCAGGCCGCCGAGATCGCCCTGCGCACCCAGCAGGTGCTGATGGAGGAGACCGGCGTCGCCAACGTGGCCGACCCGCTGGGCGGTTCCTGGTACGTCGAGGCGCTGACCGACCGGATCGAGCAGCAGGCCGAGGCGATCTTCCAGCGGATCCTCGACAAGGGCCGCGAGGACCACGAGATCGGCCCGATCACCTCCGGCATCCTGCGCGGCATCGAGGAGGGCTGGTTCACCGGGGAGATCGCCGAGGCGGCCTTCCAGTACCAGCAGTCGGTGGAGAAGGGCGACAAGCGCGTGGTCGGCGTCAACTGCCACCCGCGCAGCGTCACCCCCGAGCTGGAGATCCTGCGGGTCAGCCACGAGGTCGAGCGCGAGCAGGTCCGGGCGCTGGGCGAGCGCAAGGCGGCCCGGGACGAGGCGGCCGTCCGCGCCGGGCTGGACGCCATGCTGGCGGCGGCCCGCTCGGGCGAGTCGATGATCCCGCCGATGCTGGACGCGGTGCGCGCCGAGGCGACGCTGGGCGAGATCTGCAACGCGCTGCGGCAGGAGTGGGGGACGTACCAGGAGAACGCGATGTTCTGAGGCCGCGGCCGGAGCGGAGCCGCCGTACGGGACCGGGATCCCGTACGGCGGCTCCGCCGTGCGCTCAGCCGGCGAGCAGCGGTCCGAGCAGCAGGTCGGTGAAGCGGCGGGTCCACTCCGTGGTGATCGGCTCGCCGCTGACCAGGACGCGGTGCTCGACGGTGCCGGCGATGGTGTCGAAGATGATGTCGACCTCCTCGCGGGCCGAGTCGGCGTCGCAGTCCGCTCCGAGTTCTCCGCGTGCCTGGGCGGCCGCCCGGCCCTGGCGGACCAGCCGCTTCTGCGGATCCACGATGGACTCGCGGATCCGGCGCCGCAGCTGGCGGTCGCGGGTCCCCTCGGCGAACAGCGCGAGCAGCGCGGCCTGGGTCTCCGGGCGGGCCAGCAGATCGGCGAACTGGGCCACCACGGCCTCGATGTCGGCCCGCAGGCTGCCGAGGTCGGGCATCACCAGGTCGTCGAAGAGGGTGGCGACGGCGTCCACCACGAGCTCGTTCTTGGACGGCCAGCGGCGGTAGAGGGTGGTCTTGGCGACCCCGGCGCGGCTCGCCACGTGGCCCATGGTCAGTCCGCCCCAGCCGAGTTCGGCCAGCGCCTCGCGGGTGGCGTCGAGGATCGCGCGGTCGGCGGCGGCGCTGCGGGGGCGGCCCTTGGCCCGGGCGGCGCCCGCGGGTTCCGGGGTGGCGGCGGCCCGGTGG
>NZ_JBIVVI010001230.1:0-2599 GCF_044757675.1 Kitasatospora sp. NPDC091257 | reverse complement strand
CTCGCGGATGCCCTCGTCCCGGCTCACCGTCACCCCGTCCGGCCGCTCGACCGGGACCAGTTCGGCGTCGAAGTGCCCGTCCTTGCGGGCTGCGCGGCACCCCAGACCCCGGCCACCGAGGAGAACAGCACGAAGGCGCTCAGATCCAGACCCGAGGTCAGCTCGTGCAGGTGGCGGGCGCCGTCCACGGTGGGCCGCAGCACCTCGGCGATCCGCTCCGGGGTGAGCGCGTCGGCCGTGGTGTCGTCGCCGACCCCGGCCGCGTGCACCACCGCGGTGAGCGGGTGCTCGGCGGGGACCGCGGCGAGCAGCCCGGCGAGCGCCGCCCGGTCGGCGACGTCGCAGGCCGCCACCGTCGCCTCGGTTCCGGCCGCCCGCAGCTCGGCGAGCAGGTCGGCGACGCCGGGCGCCCGCTCACCGCGCCGGCCGACCAGCAGCAGGCGCGGCACGCCCAGGTCGGCCAACCGGCGGGCGACCCGCCGGCCGAGCGCCCCGGTGCCGCCGGTGACCAGGACGGTGCCGGTGCCCGGCCACCGCACCTGCCCGGCCGCCGCCCCGGCCGGGGCCGGGACCAGCCGGCGGACGAAGACCCGCCCGTCACGGATCGCGGCCTCCTGCTCCGGTCCGGTGAGCGCCTGCGCGAGGCGGTCCCAGGCGGCGGCGTCCCGGCGCACCGGGAGGTCGACGATTCCGCCCCAGCAGTCCGGACCGGCCAGGTCGAGGCCGCGGCTGAGGCCCCAGACGGTGGCCTGGCCCGGGTCGGCCGGCGGGTCCGCCGGGCCGGTCGACACCGCACCGGCGGTGACCGCCCACAGCGGGGCCGTCAGACCGGTGTCGTCCAGGGCCTGGGCGAGCGTCGCCAGCTCGGCGACCCGGTCACCGGGCACCGCGAGCACGCCGGCGAGCGCACCGGCCCCGTCGAGCACGGTCCGCAGCCGCGCGGCCAGCGCCGCGCGGTCCGTCCCGTGGGTTCCGTGGGTTCCGTGGGTTCCGTCACCCGCATCGCCCGCGTCGCCGTCGACGGCCAGCCGCAGCGTCCGGGCCCCGGCGGCGACCAGGCTGCTCTGCGCCTCGGCCGCCAGCTCCTCGCCCTCCGGGGCGACGACCAGCCAGGTCCCGTCCAGTACGGCCCGGCCGGACGGCGCGGCGGCCGGCTGCCACAGCACCCGGTGGCGCCAGGCGTCGGTGCGGGCGTCCTGGCGACGGCGGCGACGCCAGGAGGACAGCGCGGTCAGCGCCGTCCCGACGGCCTCCGGTCGGGCGTCCAGGGTCTCGGCCAGCTCGCCGAGGTCCTCGCGCTCGACCGCCTCCCAGAACCGTTCCTCCGCCGGGTCGACGGGCTGCGCCGCCGCCGCCGGCTCCGGCCAGTAGCGGTCCCGCTGGAAGGCGTAGGTCGGCAGGTCCACCCGCCGGCCACCGGGCAGCACGGCCGCCCAGTCCACCGGCACGCCGGCCGCCCAGAGCCGCCCGACGGCGGACGGCACGTGGTCCCGTCCCTCGCGCAGCAGGGGCACGCCGACGGCGTCCGGGACGATCCGGGCCACCAGCGCGGACAGCACGCCGTCGGGGCCCAGTTCGACGAACCGGGTCAGGCCCTGGCGGTGCAGGGTCTCGACGCCGTCGGCGAAGCGGACGGCCTCGCGGACCTGGCGCACCCAGTAGTCGGGGGTGGTGAGCAGGCCGGGCCCGGCGATCCCGCCGGTCAGGGCGGAGACCACCGGGATGCCCGGCTCACTGAAGGCCAGGCCCTTCAGGACGGCCGCGAAGTCGTCCAGCATCGGCTCCATCAGGGCCGAGTGGAAGGCGTGCGAGACGGCCAGTCGGCGCGTCCTCACCCCGGCCGCCGACCAGCGCGCGGCGAACTCCTCGACCACCTCGACGGGGCCGGAGAGCACCACGGCGGCCGGGCCGTTGACGGCCGCGACGTCCAGGCGGCCGCCGATCGCCTCGCGGACCTCGGCCTCGGTGGCCTGGACCGCCAGCATCGCCCCGCCCTCGGGCAGTGCCTCCATCAGCCGGCCGCGCGCGGCCACCAGGGCGCACGCGTCCGGCAGCGGGAACACCCCGGCGCAGTGCGCCGCGGCGATCTCGCCGATCGAGTGGCCGAGCATCAACTCCGGGACCACGCCCCAGGATTCGAGCAACCGGAACAGCGCCACCTCGACCGCGAACAGCCCGGCCTGCGCCCACACCGTACGGTCCAGGTCCTCGACGCCGTCGAACACCACGTCCTTGACCGAGCGGTCGAGCAGCAGGTCGAACTCCGCGCAGACCGCGTCGAAGGCCTCCGCGAACACCGGGTGGCGGGCGTGGAGGTCACGTCCCATCCCGGCGCGCTGCGCACCCTGGCCGGTGAACAGGAACGCCACCCGGCCGTCGCCCGCGCGCTCGGAGACCACGGCCGCGCTCGGCGCGCCGTCGACGACGGCGGCCAGCCCGCGCAGCAGTTCCTCGCGGTCGGAGCCGACGACGACCACCCGGTGCTCCAGCGCGGCGCGGGTGGTGGCGTCGAGGTTGCGGACCGGCGTCGTGAGCGCGCTGAACAGGCCCGTTCCGGACGGGCCGTAGTAGCCGACGACGTCGACGATCACGTGCACCC
>NZ_JBIVVI010001229.1:0-2607 GCF_044757675.1 Kitasatospora sp. NPDC091257 | reverse complement strand
GTCGCCCTCGCCCGCGGCTTCCTGACCGGAAGCGTGATCGGAGGATCGCTCGCCGCAATGGTCGTCGGCGTCGTCGTCGACAAGGTGGTGGCCCGGACCCAGCGCGGGAACGGGCCGGACGCGGCGGGCGTCTACGGGGCGGGCCTCGGGACCCGGAGGGTCCCGTCGACAAGCTCCAGCTCGGTCAGGTGCCCGCCGAAGGCGAGGGCCCAGAAACGGCGCTCGCCGGCGGTAGGAGTGCGGGGGGTGGTACAGACGACATCGCCCGTGGTCAGGCGGCGCAGCGACAGCGGCCAGTGGCCGCCGTACTTGTCGACGGTCAGCCTGCGCCCGATCGCGGCGGCCTCGACGGCGGCGGCCCTCGCGTCCGCGGCCTCGACGACGAACGCCAGCTGCAGCCCGGGCAGGCCCGGATCCATGACCTGGGCCAGGACGTGCCCGGGCCGGTAGCCGAAGTGGTGCTCGGGCCAGCCACAAGGACCGGTGGTGACGTTCAGGTACGCGGTGACCGTGAACACTGCGGCCGCCGGAGCGGCAGCGGGCGGACGGCGCAGAACGGAACGGCGGTGTGCGGGCATGGCAGAGCCCTTCCAGGCGGCGGTGAAGAACGAAAGGAGTGGGAGAGGCTCCGGCACCACACGGTGGCGACACCACCGCACAAGAGCCGGTGACGGATCCACACGGCAGGACAGCGGCAGCCCGTACACGACGGCCGGTGCCGGCAACGGCGCAACGGCAACAGGACAGCAGCCGTGACAGCCCATGGCGGCACGCAGCGGCACCTCGGCCTGTCGCAGCGGCAGCGGCAGGACAACGGTGCCGGTACCGAGCGACGGCCGCACCAACCCGGCGGACGCCCACGGCGGCCCGTGGCGACCCGGCGGCGACCCGCATGACGGCCGGCCCGGGACGCTCTCCCGGAACAGAACGTAGCCACGGGAGCGATCCGGTCAAGCACACCGACCACACCGAACGCGACAGCAGTCCAGGACCGTGCGCCCCCCGGCACCCACCCTGCGCCCGCTGCGCCCGGCCTCCCCACCCGGAAAACCCCAGAACGGCCCCCGGGCAACCGGAACGAACCCACCCCACCGCCGAACGAACGGGACGCCCCACCACCCGCGACAGGCCGACCCGCAACCGCCTGGCGGGGCACCAGGACACAGGCTCCACTGCCGCACCTCGGCGAGACACCGGCACCCGCGGACGACGGACACCGGTGAGGCACCGAAGCGTCCGACTGCGCCCGGCCACCGCCCAGCCGGTAGCAGGCGGGACACCGGGGCAGCGGTGCGCGGACAGTTCCTGCCCGCTACGCGCGACCAGCTGCCGACAGACGCCGGACCGCGGCACGGCACGGGAGCGAGTACGCCCACCGGACGGCGAGGGCAGCCGGGCCCGACGCCACCGTGACACTGCTCGGCGAGGGCGCCCCTTCGGACACCGCAGCGCCTTGCGGCCACGACCCGCACCGACCCGGCCCCGGGCGCTCTGCCTTCGCGGAGCACCGACCGCAGGGTCCTGCGCCGCTCGAACCGCCCGGTAGCGGGCCGCCCGGGCACGCAACGGCCAGCAGCGCCCCTGGGGGAAACCGGTCCCGGGGGCGCTGCTGGAGGTCGTGGACGTGGTGACGGTCAGTCCACCAGACCGGTGAGCACGGGGTCGCCGTGTATGGCGCGCACCGACGCGGAAGGCGTCAGGGGCTTGACCGCGTACCTCCAACCGCGATTGATGCAGTACACGCGGCCCAGCGCGGGAACATCCACGGTCAGACGGGAAGCACTGACGTACCCGAGTCCGGTGTAGAAGCGCGTCAGGTCCCGCTCGTGGCGCAGCGACATGGCGCGGAAGCCGGCCTGCCGGAAGTCCTGCTCGGCACGGGAGACCAGGGCGCGGGCGATCCCGCGGCCTCGGAACGCGGGCAGTACCGCAAGTTCACCGATCGCGCTGATCCTCCTCATGAGGCGTCCCGCCAGGAACGGGACGCGCCGGATCTCGGCGTGCTTGGCCATCCAGTGCGCGGGTCCGCAGCGGATCACTCCGACGGGGTGTCCCTCGTGTTCGGCGATCAGAACGTGGTTGTAGCCGTGGGAAAGGCTCCCGTCGGGGCCGAGGTGCCCGGTGGGCAGCATGCTCGTGGCCTGATGGGTGATCATCTCGCGGACCGCGGCCACGACCTGTTGCAGCGCTTCGTCGCTCTGGTGCAGGTCGATCAGCAGGACGAGGCGCACCACGGCGTCGGCGTCGTCGGGGGTTCCCGGGCGTATCTGCACGCTCCCGGACCGTGCCGGGGATTCGGGGTCGCAAGCGGTTCGGCTGTTGCCGGAGAGGAAGGCGGTCACGGTGTCTCTTTCGAAGTCCCGCCTGGCGGCGGATGAGGTGGCAGGGATACCGCCCTGACTGCCGGGGCCGCGGCAGGACCCGGCGCGCGACTGCTGTTCGGCGAGCAGCGCCGCGCGGGCCCCGAAGCGTTGCAGGAGCACGGCCACGAGGCCGGGGGCCGGGGCGCACGGTTCACGGGGCGGCGGGCCCACGCAGGGCGCCGACGACGCGGCCCGGTGCGGGGCAGTCGCAACGTACGGGCACTCCCGAACGGATCAACCCGCC
>NZ_JBIVVI010001228.1:0-2611 GCF_044757675.1 Kitasatospora sp. NPDC091257 | reverse complement strand
CTGCCGCCCTACCCCAGGCCGGCCCCGTGCCCCGGCACCGTCGACCGGCCCACCGCGTACGACGTCGAGGGCCGGAGCGAGGGCATCGAGGTCAGCCTGCGGCGCTACCCCTTCGACCCGCACGACCACGCCCCGCGCGGCTTCCACGCCCTCACCGACGAGCACCCGGGCGACGCCCTGCGCTACACCGCCGAGGTCCTGACCCGCACCGAGGTGCACGCCGAACGCCCCGCCGCCCGCTGGCTCGCCGACTCCGCCGCCGAACTCCCCGGCCTCGCCGTCGCGGTGGCCGCCCTCGGCCCGGCCCGCCACCTGCTCCGACTGCGCGGCGGCCTGCTACTGGAGGCCCGCGCCGAACCGGACTGGACCTGCCCCGACCCCGCCGTCGACCCGCTGCTGCTCGGCTCCGCCGTGGCCTGCTGGCTCGCCGACGGCGGCGACCCGGCCGGCCTTCCCCGGCACGGCCTCACCGTCCGCACCGGCGAGCACCGCACCCGGGTGTCCTTCCGCACCGGACCCTGAGAAGGGCGCTACTCCGGCAGCTCCCGCAGCCGCGCCCGGCTGCGCTCCGCGAGCTCCGCGTCGTCCAGCTCCTCGGCGAGGGCGAGCAGCAGGGTGTGGGCCTGCGCCTCCTTCGCGTACTGGCCGCGCTCCTCGGCCCGCCGGGCGCAGTCGCCCGCGTGGGCGGCGGCGAGCTCCGGCTGCCCGAGCGCCCGGTGGGCCCGGGCGCGGACCAGCGGCAGCTTCATCAGCATGTCCTCGTCCCGCGTCCGCTCGGCCTGCGCGGTGGCCTCGGCCAGCCGGGCCAGCGCCTCCTGCGCGCGGCCGTCGGCGATCAGCGCCTGCGCCAGGTTGTAGCTCTGGACGATCTCGCCGTGCTCGTCGCCCCGGTTCGCCGCCAGGGCCAGCGTGAACCGCCGCACCGCGTCGCCCGGGCGGCCGTCGGCCAGGCAGAGCAGACCGTCCGTCTCGTGGAGCACCCCCACCACCCGACGGTCGGTCACCAGCGGGACCTGCTCCGCGGCGAGCGCCAACTGCTCGGCGGCGAGCCGGTATTCCTTGCGGTCGAAGTGGGCCCGGGCGAGCTGGTTGCGCATCCGGACCACGGCGGCCGGCTGGTTGTCCCACTGGGCCGACTCGATGCCGAGCCGGTGGGTGGCGATCCAGTCCTGGTAGAGCCTGCGGTCGTGGTACAGCAGCCAGAGCGACTCGCACAGCCGCCACACCTCGCCGTGCCACCCCTGCCGGGCCGCCTCTTCCACCACCGCGCGGAAGTTGGCCCGTTCCGCGTACAGCCACTCCAGGGCCGCGGTGTCGGAGGCGAAGCGGGGCAGGTCGTCGCCGCTCGGGTCCTGCAGGCGGAGCCTGCTCCCGGCCATCGCACGGTCGGCGACCGAGGCCCGGCCCCGGTAGTAGGCCACGACGGCGGCGAGGAGTTCCCCGCGGCCGGCCAGTTCCCGGGTCCGGCCGTAGGCGTGCAGCCGCACCACGTCGTGGGCCCGGAAGCGGTCCTCGCGGTCGCCGTCCACCACCTCGTCCAGCACGTGGACGCCCCGAAGCTCCCCGATCGCCTGCCCGGCCAGCTCGACGCCGACCGCACGCGCCAGTTCGGCGGAGACGAAGGGGCCGGGGTGCACGCCGATCAGGTGGTAGAGCGCCCGGCCCGGCGCCGACAGCCGCTCGTAGACCAGGTCGTAGGTCGCGCCGAGATCGCTCTCCTCGTCCTCCAGCATCGCCAACCTGCCCTCCCGGTCGTGCAGTTCGGCCACCACCCGGCCGACCGGCAGGTGGTCCCGGTCCAGCAGCTGGCTCCCGACCGCGTTCAGCGCGAGCGGCAGCCCGCCGCACAGCTCGACCAGTTCCGCCAGTTCCCCGTCGGTGCCCCGCCCCGGGCCCACCCAGCCGCGCACCAGCTCGGCGCCCGCCCTCGCGCTCAGCGGGCCGAGCCGGCGCACCACGGCGCCGTCCGTCCGCAGCGCGGGCAGCCGCCGCCGGCTCGCGACCACCACCAGCCCGCAGGCCGGGAGCAGCGCACGGACCTCCGCGGCGTGCTCGACGTTGTCCAGGAAGAACAGGCACCGGCGCTCGGCGGTGGCGGTGCGGAACGCCGTGAACCGCTCGGCCTCCGCGGCCGGGGGCTCGGTGCCGAGGGCGCGCAGGAATCCGGCCAGCAGCTCGGGGAGGTCCACCCCGCCCTGGTGCCGGTAGGCCTTCAGGTCGGCGTAGAGGTCCCCGCCCGGGAAGTGCTCCCGGTGCTCCTCGGTGAACCTCGCGATCAGCTCGGTCTTCCCGACCCCGCCGAGGCCGGTGAACACCACGACCCCGAGTCCGCCCTCCACGACCCGTCCCAAGGCCTCGGTCAGCGCGGCGAGTTCCGGCTCCCGGTTGACGAACGGGCCGTGCGGGGACCGGATCTGATGCGGCCTCGGCACCGCCCGCGGCTGGTGCAGGTGCAGCGCCCCGATGCTCCCGGCCTGCACCACGTGGCCGCCCACCGTGGCGCCCGACACGGTGTTGGCCACCTCCTGCCGCTCCATCCGCCTGCTCCCTCCGGCCGGTCGGCCCCAGCCTACGGGCTGGGCACCCGGCCGACGGGCTGGACGGCCCGGAC
>NZ_JBIVVI010001227.1:0-2613 GCF_044757675.1 Kitasatospora sp. NPDC091257 | reverse complement strand
GGGGGCCGTCCGTGCGCGGCCGGTGGCCGACGGTGCGGGGCCTGCGGTGCGGGGCCTGCGGCGGTGCACCGCCGGCGGCCGGCCGTCAGTGCGCGGCGAAGGCCGAGGAGATCTGCGCGGCGGCGTCGGCCGAGGCCTTGGCCACGTCGGCCTTGCCGGTGACGACCTGCTGGAGCATCGTCGGGATCACCGACTGGGCGTCGATCTGCGCCCACGCCTGGTCGAGCGGGACGAACCTGGTGCCGGCCGCGATGGTGTCGGTGAAGGGCTTCAGGAACGCGTCCTTCGCCGCCACCTTGCCGCTGACGGACTTGAGCGTCGGCAGGTTGCCCATCGCGTCGTACATCTGCTCCTGGTACGCGGGGCTCGCCAGCAGCTCGGCGAACTCGACGGCCAGCGTGCGGTGCTTGGCCGCCTTCATCACGCCCAGGTTGTTGCCGCCGGCGAAGGCCGGGGCGATCGAGCCGGGCTTCTCGCCGGGCAGCGGCACCACGCCGTACTTGCCCTTGACCGCGCCCGCGTCCACCTTGCTGCGGTTGGAGTTGAGCAGCACCGCCATCGCCGACTTGCCGGCCGCGAACAGGTCCACGGTCTTGCCACCGGTCAGGTCCGCGCACTGCTGGGCGGGGCAGCCGTCCGCGCCGAACAGGTCGGTGTAGCGCTTGATCCCGGCCTGCGAGGCGGGCGAGGCGATCGCCGCCTTGAACGTGGCGCCGTCCTTGGCGGCGATGTCGCCGCCCGCGTCCCAGACGAAGGGCAGCGCGGCGAAGGTGTACTTGCCGCCGACGGCGATGCCGAAGGTGTCCGGGTGCGCGGCGTGGATCTTCTGGTTGGCGGCGACCAGCTCGGCGTACGAGGTCGGCGGGGTGAGGCCGGCCTCGGTGAACAGGTCGGTGCGGTAGTACAGCGCGCGCACGCCGACCCACCAGGGCAGGCCGTAGGTCTTGCCGTCCACCACGGCGGTCTTGGCGATCGCCGGGTCGAGGTCGCCCTTGTCCTGCCACTTGTCCAGGTCGGCGGTGATGTCGGCGAGGCCGCCGGCGGCGACGTAGCCGGGCAGGTCGGTGTTGCCGAACTCGACCAGGTCGGGGGCGCTGTTCGGGTCGTTGAAGGCGCCCTTCATCTTGGCGGCGCGGGCCGAGGCGTCGGTGTCGATGTAGCTGACGTTGACGGTGGCGCCCTGGTGGGAGGCCTGGAACTCGGCCACGGCCTTGGAGATCACGGCCTCCTTGGCCGCGTTGCCGGCCTCGTTGTACAGCCAGACCTGCACGGTGCCGGTCCGGTCGTCGGCGGCCTTGTCGCTCGCCGGCGCGGCGGTGCCGGGGGCACAGGCGGTGGCGGCCAGGCAGCCGGCGGCGAGCACGGCGGCTGCGGCGGTCCGTCCGATGAGTCGCATGGTGGAGACCTCCCCTCCCGACAGCTGCCGCTGAGACGTCCGCCGCCGGGGACGGGCACGTCGAAGCAGGCCCTGACCGGGGCCGATGGTGGGTGAAGTGGTGGGGGTACGGCAGGGCGCAGCGCTCGGGTGGGGCGTCGTCGCCTGCTCGATGGCAGGGACGTTAGGCGGGGCCGATCGGCGCCAACAAGAGGGAGTTGGTGAAAGTTTTGCACTGCACAACGTTGTATCGAAGATGCGGCGATCGGGTCGCGAACGGGTACGTTCTGACAACCGCCGCCGACCTGCGGGGGAACACCGGCAGAACGACACCAGGGAACGGACCCATGACGGAGACGGCGCCCAAGAAACCCGCGACCGAACGCAACCAGTCCTCCTCGCTGCGCCGCGCCCTCGCCGTCCTCGGCTACGTCCGCGACCACGGCGACCGGCGCGGCGTCCCGCTCGCCCAGCTCGCCGACGGCCTCGGCCTCAACAAGAGCACCGTGCTGCGACTGGCCGGCCCCCTGCTGGACGAGCACCTCCTCGACCGGGACCGCGAGACCGGCTGGTTCCGGCTCGGCCACGGCTCGCTGCGGCTCGGTCAGGCCTACCTGACCACCCTCGACCTGCGCAGCGTCGCCGCCGAGCACCTGCGCCGGCTCCAGCGCGAGGCCGGCGAGACCGTCCACCTGACCGTCTGGCAGGCCCCCGGGATCGTCTACCTGGACAAGGTCGAGGACGAGACCAACGTCCGGATGGCCTCCCGGGTCGGCAGCCGGGCTCCCGCCTACTGCACCGCCACCGGAAAGGCGATCCTGGCCTGGCTGCCCGAGGAGGCCGTCGCCGAGGTGGTCGCGGCCGGGCTGCGCCCGGTCACCACCTGGACCATCGCCGACGAGCCCCGGCTCCGCGCCGACCTCGCCCGCATCCGCGCCCGCGGCTACTCGATCGACGACCGCGAGAACGAGCCCGAGGTCCGCTGCGTCGCCGCCCCGATCTTCGACCACACCGGCGAGGTCACCGCGGCCCTCTCCGTCTCCGGCCTCACCTCACGGATGACCGCCGCCCGGGTCCGCGCCCTCGGCCCGGTCGTTGCCCAGGTCGGGCTGCGGATCTCCCGCGAACTCGGCTCCGACCGCCAGCCGTCCTGAACGCCGGGCCGCTGCCGGCCCTTGCCCGGCCGCTGTCAGGCCGTTGCCCGGCCGGGGTCCTGCCCCCGGAAACGCGGACAGGGC
>NZ_JBIVVI010001226.1:0-2630 GCF_044757675.1 Kitasatospora sp. NPDC091257 | reverse complement strand
CCCAGCATCGGGCCCCCGGGCTCGCCGGTCCCGGCGGCCACCGTCCCGGGGCCGCCTCCGCCCGGCCCGGCTCCGTCGCCCTCGACGGCGTGGACCGCGTCGCCGCCGCCTCCGCTCCCACCGGCGGTTCCACTCCCGCCGACGGCTGCCGCGCCGCCGGCTCCACTTCCTCCGCCCGCTCCACTTCCCCCACCGGCCGCCGCGCCGCCGTGGAGCGCGCCGCCGCCACCCGCCCCGGCGGGCTGCCCGGCCGCCGGAAGGTGCACCGCCATCCGCCCCTGCCCGCCGGCGTCCGTACTGGCCAGCGCCCGGGTGATCGCCTCCTCGTCGGTGGTGATCGCCAGGGCCGGCCCGAGCGCCGCGGCCTGCCGCTCGGCGGCGGTGAAGGCCCGGTCCCGTGCGGTCTGCTGGACCATCAGTCCGAGCGGGATCAGGAAGGCCAGCGCGACCATGGTGGTCCCGGCGACGGCGGCCTTGATCAGGGCCCAGCGCAGCGAGCGCCCGAACCGCCTCATGTCCGGTGCTCCGCCGCGCCCCCGACGGCTTCCAGCCGGACCCCGACGCCCCGGACGGTGTGCAGGTAGCGGGGGTTGGAGGCGGTCTCGCCGAGCTTGCGGCGCAGCCAGGAGAGGTGGACGTCGATGGTCTGGTCGCCGCCGTAGGTCTGCTGCCAGACCTCGGCGAGGATCTCCTTGCGGGGCACCACCACGCCGGGCCTGGCCGCCAGGAAGGCCAGCAGGTCGAACTCACGGCGGGTCAGGTCGAGCGGGCTCCCGTCCAGCGCGGCCTCCCGCCGCTGGAGGTCGATGGCCAGTCCGCCGACCCGCAGCAGCTGGGCGACGGGCGCCGCGCCGCTGCCGAAGCGGCGCAGCACGGCGGTCATCCGGGCACTGAGGTGCTCCCCGGAGAAAGGTTTCACCAAGTAGTCGTCGGCGCCGTCATTGAGCAGCCGGATGATCTCGGCCTCGTCGTCCCGGGCGGTGGAGATGATCACCGGCACATTGGTCAGGCCCCGGATCATCTTGAGCGCCTCGCTGCCGTCCAGGTCGGGCAGTCCGAGGTCGAGGATCACCAGGTCGCAGCCGACCTGGGCGACCTCCCGCAGCGCCTCCAGAGCCGTGCCCACGCTGCGGACCGCGTGACCGGTGTCGGTCAGGTGGCGGATGAGGGCGGAGCGTACGAAGGGGTCGTCCTCGACCACGAGCACTGTTGCCATGGGCCTGCACGGTACGCCATCGCCGGTCAGTGGTCTGTACCTCGGGGGTGGGTCCGGACATTGTGCAACTGCCCTGCCGAATACCGGGGGTGCCGGTCTCCATCCGTTTGGAAATACGGCAGGATGTGCGGACGATGCGGAACGGACTGGTACAGCTCGGCGCCTGGGCGGCGGCCACCGGGGCGGCGGTGGCGCTGTCCTGGCTCGGCGTGCACGCGGTGCTGACCGGCGCCGCGTTCGAGCAGCCCACGGCGATCGCGCTGCCCTCCCCGAAGGCCGAGGGCACGCCGCACTCCGCGCCCGCCACGCCGGACCAGCCGCGCTCCACCCCACCGTCCACGACCCCTTCCCCGGCGGCCTCCCCGACCACCACCGCCACTGCCGCCACCGCCCCGCACGGCCCGGCTCCCGCCACCACCGCCGCGTCGCCCGGCCGCCGGCCCACCCCCAGCGCCGCCGCGACGTCCACGGTGAAGAGCTACCCGATCCCCGGCGGCAAGGTCGCGCTGGACCTGAAGCCGGACCGGGCCACCCTGGTGTCCGCCACCCCGGACCCGGGCTGGCAGATGCAGGTGTGGACCGACGGCCAGTGGCTGCGGGTCGACTTCACCCGCGGCGACGAGGCCAACTCGGTCTTCGCCTCCTGGAACGGCCACGCGCCGATCGTGGAGACGGTGGTCCGCTGACGCGCGGACCCCGACACCCCGACACCCCGACACCCCGTCAGGCGGCGGGCGACGGGCGGCGGGCGGCGGCACCGCCGGCCGTCGCGGCGCGAGCGGTCGGACAGCGGACGGTCGCACGGCGGGCGCCGTCAGAAGCCGTCGCACGGCACGTACCCCGGCAGGTACGGCCCCACGTATCCCGCCCGGTCCACCAGCGTGTGCCTGGTCCCGCCCGGCACGCCGATGGTGGCCAGCACCACCGCGCCGTAGTCGTCCCGCGCCTCGTAGGGCTCGGCCAGCGACAGCGCGCCCCGGTCCACCGCGTAGTCGTAGGCGTAGTAGACGTCCGGCACGCTCACCGTGAGGTCCAGCACCCCGTCCCCGTACCGGTCGAGGTACGCGGTCAGCTCCCGGCCGCGCGGGCCGGTGGTCCGCACCGGGGAGGTGAGCACGATCCGCGTCCCCGGCGCGGCGAGCACGTACGAGAGGGTCTCCGGGTCCCCGGTCCGCGGCCCGGCGTACGCGGTACAGCGCAGCCCGAGCGCGGCGCAGTAGCGGCGGGCCGCCCGCTCGGCGTCGGCGACCGCGAAGACCACCGCGTCGGCGCGGCCCATCGGCAGCGGCCCCTGCTCCGCGGGGTCCGGTTCGAGGCCGGCCCCGAACAGGACGGGTTCGGCGGCGGTGTCGGTCATGACTGCCCTCCCGGTAGGCGTACGGACCATCCTGGCCGTCCCGGGCACCGGGGGTGG
>NZ_JBIVVI010001225.1:0-2631 GCF_044757675.1 Kitasatospora sp. NPDC091257 | reverse complement strand
GGGCGAGCCGGACACCGGGGACGGCCGGGGCACCCCCTCCCCGGCCGACCCGCCACCGCGCGCACCGGCCGCCGCCGAGGCCGCGGCCTACTTCGTGGTCTCCGAGGCGCTCGCCAACGTCGCCCGGCACAGCGGAGCCCGCAGCGCCCTGGTCCGGCTGCGGATCACCGCGGTCGCCATCGCCGTCCGGGTCGAGGACGACGGCCGGGGCGGCGCCGTCGAGGGCGCCGGAAGCGGCCTGCCCGGCCTGCGCCGCAGGGTCGCCGCCTTCGACGGCACCACACGCCTGTCCAGCCCGCCCGGGGGCCCGACCATCCTGGAAGTGGAGATCCCGTGCGGATCCTGATCGCCGAGGACAACGCCCTGCTCCGCGAAGGCCTCGTCCTGCTGCTGCACAGCGAGGGACACGAGGTGTGCGCGACCGTCGAGCACGGCGACGACCTGCTGCCCGCCCTGCTCGACCACCGCCCCGACGTCGCCGTGGTCGACGTCCGGCTGCCGCCGGACTTCCGCGACGAGGGACTGCGCGCCGCCGTCGAGGCCCGCCGCCGACTGCCCGCACTGCCCGTCCTGATCCTCTCCCAGTACGTCGAACGCGCCTACGCCGCCGAGCTGCTCGCCCAGAGCGCCACCGGCGTCGGCTACCTGCTCAAGGACCGGGTCGGCCGCGCCGAGGAGTTCCTCCAGGCGCTGCGGCGGGTCGCCGAGGGCGGCACCGCGATGGACCCGGAGGTCATCTCCCAGCTGATGGCCCACCGCACCGGCCCCGACCCGCTGGCCGCCCTCACCGCGCGCGAGCGGGAGGTGCTCGCCCTGATGGCCGAGGGCCACAACAACCCGACCATCGCCCGGCTCCTCTTCCTCGCCGAGAGTTCGGTGAACAAGCACATCGGCAGCATCTTCGGCAAGCTCGGCATGCCCACCCCCGACACCGGACACCGCCGGGTGCGCGCCGTCCTCACCTACCTGCGCGCACTCGCGGACAACTGACCGCCCGCCGTCCCGCGCCCCGTTCGTCGCTCGTCGCTCGTCGCTCGTCGCTCGTCGTTCGTCGCTCGTCGCTCATCGGTCGGAGACCGCCAGCCGCAACTGCTCCTCCTCGACGATCAGCGCCGCCAGCGACTGCTCCGACACGTCCACCGCCTCCGGGGTCGACTCCGCCACCTCGCTGCGCCGCGCGTAGTCGTCGAACAGCCTGCCCTTCACCCGCAGCAGGTCCAGCATCCGCTGGTCGACGCTGTCCACGGCCAGCAGCCGGTGCACCCGTACCCGGCGGACCTGCCCCATCCGGTGCGCCCGGGCCACCGCCTGCTCCTCCAGGGTCGGTTTGACCTGCGGCTCGCAGAGGATCACCACCGAGGCGGCCTGGATGTTGAGCCCCACGCCCCCGGCCTGGATCTGGCAGAGCAGCACCGCGTGCCCGGGCGCGGCGGCGAACCCGTCCACCACGTCCTGCCGCCGCATCGAGTCCAGCGAGCCGTCGACCGGCCCGAACGCCCGCTGCTCCAGGGCCGCCTGCACAGCCGCCAGGACGTCCCGGAAGAACGAGAAGACCACCACCTTCAGCCCGCTGTCCGCCGCCTCGCGGACGATCTCCAGCAGCCGGCGCAGCTTCGCCGACTGCGTCGGGTCCGCGTACCCGGCCCGGCGCATCGCCGGGAAGCTGCCCGCTGCGACGGCCGAGCGGTAGGCGGCGAGGTCGGCGGGCGAGAACTCCTCCCACTCGTCCACGTGCACCACCTCGGGCAGCTCGGTCAGCACGTCCCGCTGGTTGCGGCGCAGGTACGCCGGGGCGACCGCCTTATGGACAAGATCAGTCTGGTCCTGGCGGCACGTCAGAAGGGTTCCTGCCCGCTCTGCGGTCAGGCCCTCATCGCTGGGGCGGAATACGAACCGGACAGTCCGCGCGAGTGGATTGAGTGGTTCGACGCCATGAGGAAGAGGCTGCACAAGCACCACTTCACCTACCGGCGAAACGGCGGATCTGATGAGAGCAAGAACCTTCGCCTCGTCCACTCCGAGTGCCATCGCCAGCACCACGCGAGCGATGGCAGACGGGATCAACAGCAGAGCCTGTGAAGCCATTGGGCTTGCTTGAGCCGCGGTGCCTGGAAACAGGCATGCCCGGTTCTGAGGGGGCCGGGCCACGGCAACGTGGCCCGGCTACCCGACAACTTCCGCGCGGTGGCCACGCGGTACGACAAGCGCGGCTACGTCTTCCTTGGCACCGTCACCACGGCAGCAGTTGTCAGCTGGCTGCGAGCTTGATGCCTTCTCACAACGCGAAGGGGCGGTACTCCAGGGCCCGATCGACCACGTCAGCGGCTGTCGGCTCCGGCCGCTCCATCCGCTGGAGGCACAGCTCCGCGAGGGCCGTCGGCCAGTCGCCGGTCAGCGGCGGGCGCATCCGCGACTCCGCGGCGAGGGCCTCGATATGGGCCGCCGCCTCCTCGACGGCCTCCTCGGTCGACCAGTCGGAGATCGGGTCGCGCTCCGGCCGTCAGGGTGCCAGCCACGGACTGGGCGGGCCGCCGAGGACCTCTGCGGCGAGCTCCTCCGCGATCAGCGGGGACATCGACCAAGTCCCGCCGGTGGGGCGGCGTGCGGGACGGGTCGCCCCGCCCGCCGCCC
>NZ_JBIVVI010001224.1:0-2632 GCF_044757675.1 Kitasatospora sp. NPDC091257 | reverse complement strand
GGGGGAGTTCGCCGCCGCCGGCCAGGGGGTGGACCGGCGGAGCGACGACACGGCGGCGGCGCGGAACCGGGGGAGGGCCGCGCCCGCCGCCGCTACCCCGTTTCCGGACTCCCAACGGCACCTTCGCGCCGCAGGAGCGGCCTTCCGGGCCGGATTGTCAGTGGTGCCGTTCACGATGGAAGGGCACGGACCACCCGGTCCGCGCGCTGCCTCGGAACGGGGGAGACCATGACCATCAGTCGTCCTGAGCCCGTCACCGCCCGCCTCCACTCCGCCGCCCCGCCGCAGCTCCCGGGTCCGTCCGCCCGACGCCCCGCCGGAGCGGACGTCCACCCCGTGCTGCGCCGGACCGCCGCGCCGCCGGCCGCCCTCGACCTGCTCGCCGACGCCCACCGCACCCTCGTCCGGGCCGGCGCCCTGGAGGACCCGCTGGAGCGCTACGCCACCGCGCACCTGGCCGCGCTGCGCACGGTGGCGGCCGTCCTGGCGGTGCGCGGCCGCCCGGAGAAGAGTCCGCGCCGCCGCAAGGCCATCCGCAGCGCCTGGGAGGTGCTGCCCGAGGTGGCCCCGGAACTCGCCGAATGGGCGCTCTACTACGGCGCCGGCGCCCGCCGCCGGGCCGCCGCCGAGGCCGGGATCAGGGGCGCCGCCTCGGCCCGCGACGCCGACGACCTGATCCGCAACTCCGCCCTCTTCCTGCGCCTGGTCGAGCGGCTGCTCGGCCTGCCCGCCGCGCCGCCCCCGCCCCGGCTGCCACTGGAAGCCGACGAGCCGCCGGCCTAACAGGGTCCCCGCCAGGCTCTAAGGTGGAGGCATCCTGATCGAACTGCACGTGCCAAGGAGCCCCACCTTGTACCCGACGCGTCCCCGCAGTGCCCTGCGTACCGCCGTGGTGTGGGAGGTGGTCCGGGCAGCCCTGGAGAAGCGGGCGGCCGAGCTGGACCAGCCGGTGCTCGACGTGGTCGACACCGGCGGCGGCACCGGGAACTTCGCCGTGCCGGTCGCCAAGCTCGGCCACCGCGTCACCGTGGTCGACCCGAGCCCGGACGCCCTGTTCGCCCTGGAGCGCCGGGCCGCCGAGGCCGGGGTGACGGACCTGGTGCGGGCCGTCCAGGGCGACACCCAGACCCTGCCCGAGCTGGTCGCTCCCGGCAGCGTGGACGCGGTGCTCTGCCACGGCGTGCTGGAGGTCGTGGACGACCCGGCCGAGGCGCTCGGCAGCCTGGCCGGCACCCTGCGCGCGGGCGGTGTGGTCAGCCTGCTGGCGGCCAACCGCAACGGCGCCGTGCTGGCCCGCGCGCTGGCCGGCCACTTCAACGAGGCCCGCACCGTGCTCTCCGCCACGGACGGCCGCTGGGGCGCGCAGGACCCGATGCCGCGCCGCTTCACCGGCGAGGAGCTGGGCCGGCTGGCCGAGGCCGCCGGCCTGCGGGTGGAGTCGGTGCACGGCGTACGGGTCTTCGCCGACCTCGTCCCCGGGGTGCTGGTGGACGCCGAGCCGGGTGCCCTGGATGCGCTGCTGAAGCTGGAGGAGGCTGCCGCCGAGCAGCCCGCGTTCCACGCCGTGGCGACCCAGCTGCACCTGCTGGCCACCCTGGCCTGAGGCGTTCCGTCCGGCACGCGCTCCTCTCAGGGCGCGTGCGCCCCTTCACGAACCCTGCCACCGTCGTACGGTTTTTTCGCACACCGTACGGCGGCGGTTCGCGTCCCGGAGGCCTGGCGGTTCCCTGCCCGTAGCCCGTCAGTGAGCCGGTCGGCCCCCGGTTGCTCCGCGCCGCCCGGTGGCAAACCTGCCCAGGTCCTGGACGATTCCATCCGATCGGGCACTTGTCCGGGGCGTGGCGCGTTGACTCCGATGCGGCCGTCCCCGCTCGAAGTGGCCCGTCCCACGCGGCGCAGACCACTCCGTAACGGGCCCACGGACCGTATGATCTGGGTAAAGCCGGAAAGCATGACAGCCGGACGCGTGGGGCATATGGACGACACGGGCCGGGTCCCCCGCACGGGCGTCCGACCGTGTGCCCCAAGGCTGATTGGACTTGCCTCCCCGACCGGGGTGGGCGGACCGGTCGCACGCGCGACCGACGAGTAGGAGGACTCCGTGCCGCTCTCGGAGCACGAGCAGCGACTGCTCGACCAGATGGAGCGAGCGCTGTATGCCGAAGATCCCAAATTCGCGTCTGCGCTTGAGGGAACCGGGCTGCGCACCTACACCCGTCGGCGGGTCTACCTGGCCGTCGCCGGCTTCGTGGTGGGCATCGGCCTGCTGATGGGCGGCATGGTCGTGCCGGATCAGATCTGGGTCAGCGTCGTGGGCTTCCTGGTGATGCTCGGATGTGCGGTGTTCGCCGTGACCGGCTGGCGCCGGGGGCCCGCGGGCCAGGGCACCGGGGCCGGCCCGGCCGCCACCCCGCGCCGCAAGGCCGGGATGATGGACCGGGTGGAGCAGCGCTGGCAGCGCCGTCGGGACGAGCAGACCGGGGGCTTCTGAGCCGCCCGGCCGATGGCCGGAGCCGATGGGTACGAAACAGACGAAGCCGGGGCGGGCAGTCGATCGACTGCCCGCCCCCCCCAAGCGCCAACCACACCAAGAACAACACACAAAACCAAAAAAAAACCAAAACCACGTGTG
>NZ_JBIVVI010001223.1:0-2633 GCF_044757675.1 Kitasatospora sp. NPDC091257 | reverse complement strand
TTTCCGTCGGCAAGAGTGCAAATCGTATAACATGCTGGCCTGAGACGGAGCGCGGAGGAGGAGGCCGCGTCGGAGGGCGGGTTCATGGGGGAGCTCTCCTGAGGTCGGGCGAACGAGGAAGCGACGGTCGGCGGCGGACACGCGCCGGCCGCCGACCGGGGAACGAGGCACGGCCGCCGTGGGGGACGGCCGGAACCGGTCGGGAAGTCCGTCGGGGCGGCTGGGGTTTGCCGGGGGAGCGGGGCGCCTCAGCGGGTCGAGCGGTCGGCGCCACCGGGCGGGCCGCCGTGGGTGCGCCGCCCGCCGAGCCAGGTGCCCGCCACCCCGATCGAGGCCAGCTCACCGGCCGGCACCGCGTAGGGATCGGTGGCCAGGTGCACCAGGTCGGCCCGCATGCCCGGCCGCAGCACGCCCCACTCGGCCTCCTCGAAGGCCTGGTGCGCCACGCCCGCCGAGTACGCCGCCAGCGCCTCGGTGAGTCCGATCCGCTCCTCGGGCAGCCAGCCGCCGTCCGGCAGGCCGTCCGGGGTCTGCCGGGTGACGGCGGTGGCCAGCCCGGCCAGCGGCTCGTAGCGGGTGACCGGCCAGTCGCTGCCGAAGGACACCCGGGCGCCGCCGCGCAGCAGGGCGGCGATCCGGTACTGCCGGGAGCCGCGCTCCGGGCCGATGCGGGGCAGGGTGAGCTCGGTCATCAGCGGGTCGGTCTGTGCCCAGAGCGGCTCGAAGTTGGCGATCACGCCGAGCTCGGCGAAGCGCGGCAGGTCGTCGGGGTGGACCAGCTGCACGTGGGCGATCACCGGACGGCGGGCGCGCGGCCCGTTGCGGCGGGCGGCGGCCTCGACGGCGTCCAGCGCGATCCGTACGCCGAGGTCGCCGATCGCGTGGATGTGCGGCTGGAAGCCCAGCGCGTCCACGGCGGTGACGGCCTCCGCCAGTTCGGCGCCGGTCCAGTTGGCGACGCCGTGGGAGTGCGGGCAGTCGCTGTACGGCTCCAGCAGCGCGGCCGTCCCGGACTCGATGACGCCGTCGGCGAAGAACTTGACCGCCCGCGCGGTGAGCCGCCCGTGCCCGGCGGCCTCGACCCGGTCGCGGTCGGCGGCCAGCCGGGGGAGCCGCTCGCGCCAGCCGTCCGGTTCGAGCAGCAGGGCGAGCCCGGCCCGGACCGGCAGGCCCTCCTCGGCGACGGCCGCCAGCCAGGTGTCCACCTGCGCGGGCTCGACCCAGGCGTCCTGGAGCCAGGTGATCCCGGCGGTCGCGAGCGCGGCGGTGCTCTCCCGCAGTGCGGCGACCTGCTCGGCCAACGGCGGCGGCGGGACGAGCGCGAGGACGGGGTTGAGCGCACCGAACTCGCGCAGGGTGCCCAGCGGGCTGCCGTCCGGCCGGCGGACGATCTCGCCGCCGACCGGCTCGGGGGTGTCCGGCCCGTACCCGGCCCGGCGCAGCGCCTCGCTGTTGGCCCAGCCGGTGTGGTGGTCCATGGTGCGCAGCAGCACCGGGCGGTCGGGGACGGCGGCGTCGAGCAGTCGGGCGTCGAACAGTCCGCCCTCGGCCAGCCACGGGTCGACGGCGTCGCCGGTGATCCACTCGGCCTCGGGGTGGCGCCGCGCCCAGTCGCGGACGGCCGCCACGACCTGCTCCAGGCTGGTGCAGTCGCGGACCGGCGCGCCGCGCAGGCCGATGCCGCCGAGCAGCGGGTGGACGTGTCCGTCGCCGAAGGAGGGCAGCAGGGCGCCGCCGTCGAGGTCGACGGTCTCGGTGCCTTCGTCGCGCAGGGCGAGGGCGGCGTCGCCGAGGGCGGCGATCCGCCCCGCGCCGACGGCGAGGGCGTGGGTGCGGGGGAGGGCGGGGTCTCCGGTGTGGATCCGGCCGCCGGTGAAGATCGTTTCGGCACGCATGCGGGGGTGTGCGTCCTCTCCGGGGCAGGGCGGGCCGACGGGTGCGCGGCCTGCCCAACCGAATGGGGTTCGGTTACCGTAGGCGCGGCACCGGCGGGTGCGGAAGAGTTTTACTGAAAGCCGTTCAGTAACGCTTGGATAACGACGATCTTGGTCTGCCGGTGCCGACGGGCCGCTCGGCGACCCCGAAGGTGAGGAACCGGGCATGCCCAGGCCGCGCACACCCCTGCTGGACCGGCAGCGCATCGTGGACACCGCGCTGCGGCTGGTCGACGAGGCGGGGGACCTCACCATCCCCGCGCTGGCCGGTGCGCTCAAGGTCAGCCCCTCCGCGCTCTACCACCACGTCACGGGCCGGGCCGAGATCGTCGCCCTGATGCGCGCCGAGCTGGTGCGCACGATCGGCGAGCAGTCGATGTGGGACCAGTCCTGGGACGCCGCGCTGCGCACCTGGGCGCACGCCTACCGGGACGCCTTCGCCGAACACCCCGGCATCGTCCGGCTGCTCGCCACCGCGCCGCTGGCCGAATCGTTCATGCACGAGCTGTACGAGCGGGCCGTCGCCACCCTGGAGGACGCGGGCTTCGCCGCACGGGACGTGATGGGACTGATCACCGCCCTGGAGAGCTTCGTCCTGGGCTCACATGTGCCCGATCGCGTCGAAGAGCTCGTTCCCGTTGCCGCCCCAGGCGTGTTCGAGGGATGTCAGCATGGCGCTGTAGGACGTGTTGAAGTCGT